>JBDNCR010000001.1:0-25180 GCA_046719555.1 Verrucomicrobiia bacterium
CCTGGCTGTCGACCTTGGCGCAGGGTTCGGCATGCACAGCATCCCTCTCGCGCGGGCTGGATTTCGAGTCGTCTCGATTGATACCTCGGAGTTGCTGCTCTCGGAGCTTTCGGCACTGGCTGGCGACCTCTCCATTGACATCCGCTGCGGCGATTTGCTGGATTTCGCAACCTTTTTGCCTGCGGACTTACGACCCCGACTGATTCTCTGCATGGGCGACACGTTGACTCATCTGGACGATTTCAACTCGGTGCGCCGACTGGCCCAGATCGTTGCCGAGAATCTTGAAAGGGGAGGACGATTCTTGGCGACTTTTCGGGACTACACCCAGCTTCCTCGCGGGGATGCGCGCTTTATCCCCGTGCGGAGTAGCGACGACCGCATCTTCACATGTTTTCTGGAGGAACATCCGGAACACGTCCAGGTTCATGACATTGTGCATGAGCGTCGAGAGGGAGGTTGGACGACCCGGGTTAGCAGTTATCGCAAGCTAAGGCTCGATCCGGAACGGGCTCGGCAGGCCTTTGTCTCGCTTGGCCTAAAGGCCAAGGTTGAGCCAGGGCCCCGTGGCATGCAGCGGCTGATCGTTGACGCCTAACCTCTCGCGGCTCGGCTTGAGCGTTGGGAAAAGCTTCAGAAGCCGCGGGGTTCGAATCATTTCTGAACCCAAGGAGCGTGGCGAAGCGAAAGGTTTCTACTTGGCTTGATTCCAACAGAAGGAATTCCGATGTCTTCGGCTCAGAGGGCTTTTCTCATGGACCTTCGGTTGAAGGGCATCTGCCGAACTCGGTGATTCAGGCGATGAGAGTTTTCCGCAAACGGAACAAGCTCCGCAACCGGGCCGGGCCCAAGGCAAGGGTCGGCCCGCCATCGAGTTTGGGTTGATGGCACCCCTGCCAGGACGATTTTGATGTTCCCGCTTTGTCCGGTGATGGATAGAAACAGGATTGCTGATCCATGCGATGCGCTGGATGGTGCTTGGTGACCCCCTCCCCTCCGTGGTCGGTGGGGACTGAGCATGAAGCGCATCGCGGGGCGGTGAAGGAGTTTATCGCGATCGAATGAATCCAACGACATTGCCTTTGGAGGATACGTTCTCCGACATTTTGGGTAAGGCGGCCCGGGCTCAGGGGGTGGAGGAGGGAGCGCTGGGTCGGTTGGCCTTGGGCGAGTGGGACCCGGCTTTGGCCGAGACGGTGTGCCGACGCTTGGGGTTATCGTTTCCCGCTCTGGCGGCGATTGCGGAAGGCCGCTGGCGGCCGACCTCCCCTGCCCTGCCCGACGGGCTGGCGGGTTTCACCACACCGTTCGGGGACATGACGGTGAATGCTTTCCTGGTTTGGGATCGGGCAACGGGCGCGGCCGCGGTGTTTGACACCGGCGGGGATGCTTCGGCGCTGTTGGCCGAGGTGACGCGGTTGAAGGTCCGTGTGAAGGTTTTGTTCCTGACCCACACGCATGGAGATCATGTGTTGGAGGTGGATCGGGTGGCGGAAACGACCGGATGCCAGGTCCTGGCTCCGGAGGGTGAACCGTTGGCGGGTGCGGAGATGGTCCGAAGCGGTGAGACGGTGGCGGTCGGGGGCCTTCAGGTGGAGGCGCGCCCGACGCCGGGACATTCGCCCGGCGGAACGACCTATTTGGTGCATGGGTTGCGGGCGCCGGTGGCGGTGGTGGGGGACGCGATTTTTGCCGGGTCGGTCGGGGGAATCCGGGGCGATTATGCGGCGGCCTTGGAGGCCATCCGTCGGGAGATTCTTTCCCGTCAGGACAACACCTTGTTGTGCCCAGGACATGGTCCCCTAACGACGGTGGGCCAGGAACGGGCGCACAATCCTTTCTTCGCATGAAACCGGGGCCGTTGCGGATTGGGGTGGTCGGGGTGGGACGGATGGGGGCGAATATGGCCCGGCGGTTGAAGGATCGGGGTCACTTGGTGACCGCCGTTTTTGATGTGCGGTCGGAGGCGGCCCAGGAGTTGGCCAGGGAGTTGGGGGCGGAGGCTCCCGACCGGTTGGCCGGGGTTACGACGGCTGCGGAGCTGATCTTCACGGTGGTTTCGGATGATGCAGCGATGCGAACGATCTTTGCTTCGGAGGGGGATTCGTTGCGGGTTGGAGCGGAGGGACGTATTTTCATCAATTGCGCGACGGTTTCGCCGGGGGTGCATCGGGAGGTGGAGGCTCAGGCCCGGGCGGTGGGGGCCCGGACGTTGGAGGCGTGCATGGCGTCCAGCATTACCCAGGCGCGGGACGGGACGCTCTATCTGATGTGTGGTGGGGATCGAGCCGTGTTTGAGGAGGTCAAGCCGGTGTTGGAGGACTTGGCGGTGAGCGTGCGCTGGGTGGGAGAAACAGGGCGGGCGGCGCAGGTCAAGGCGCTGGTCAACATGGTGATGAATATCAACACGGCCGGTTTGGCTGAGGGTCTGGGCCTGGCTGAGGCGTTGGGGCTCGATCTGACCATGGTCAGAGAAGTGTTTTCGCAAACCGGGGCAGCGTCCCGGGTGTTGGAGACCGATGGGGCCGATATGCAGAACCGGGACCACGCCTGCTTTTTCTCTGCGGCTCATGCGGCCAAGGATTCGGGCATTGCGCTCGAGTTGGCGCGGGAAGTTGGCTTGGATTTGCCGCTGGCCCGGGCGACGCTGGAGCAGTTCCGCGAGATGGTGGCGCGGGGTCTGGGCGAGTTGGATAAATCGGGCGTGGCCGAGTTGACGTTCCGGGGTCGAGGTGCGGCAAGCGGAGGATCCGGGCCTCGGTGATTTAGGGCGCGGCGGGTTGCTGCTGGGTGACGCAGTGGAGGGCGCCCAACCCGGCGGCGACGTGCGTGCATTCGATGCCGATGACTTGGCGATCAGGGAAGCAGCCGCGGAGGATGTCGAGGGCGAGTTGGTCTTGGGGACAGGAATAGATGGGGACCAGGACGGCGGCGTTGCCGATGTAAAAGTTCGCGTAGCTGGCGGGGGAACGGCCGAAGGGGCCTTCTTTGCGCGCGGGCATGGGCAATTCGATAATCTCAAAAGGATCGCCCTGAAGGTTACGTGCTTGGCGGAGGGTATCGAGGTTGCGTTGGAGCGGTTCGTGATTGGGATCGTCCGGGTTGGGTTCGACGGCGGTGACGATGGTGTTGAGGCCGACAAATCGGGAGATGTCGTCCACGTGCCCGTCGGTGTCGTCCCCTTCGATGCCGTCGTCGAGCCAGATGATGTCCGAGACGCCGAGGTAGGTTTTGAGGCGAGCCTCAATTTCAGCCTGGGAAAGGTGGGGGTTGCGGTTGGGGTTGAGGAGGCATTGGCGGGTGGTGAGCAGGGAGCCAGCGCCATTGACGTCGATCGAGCCGCCCTCGAGGACGAGGTCGTGGGCAAGGACCGGGCAGCCGAGCATGGCGGCCAGGCGGCGGGGGATGATGTCGTCATCGTCCCAGGGGCCATATTTTTTTCCCCAGGAGTTGAAGACGAAGTCGTTGGCGACCAATCGGGGTTGGCGGGTGTCGCGGGCGACCAGGAAGATGGGGCCGGAGTCGCGCATCCAGGCGTCGTTGTTGGGGATGACGTGAACCGCGACGCGTTCGGGGACAGCGGCGGAGGCACGGAGCCGTTGACGGATTTCGTCGGCATCGCGGGGGCTATTGGCCAGGAAGTGGACAGTTTCGCCGGGGCTGAGGAGTTCAGCCATGCGGATCCAAACGGCTTGGACTTCGGGGAGGGATTCGGGCCAGGTCTCCGCGTTGGAGGGCCAGGCGAGCCAGGTGGCGTCGTGGGGCTCCCACTCGGCCGGCATGCGATAGCCGGAGAAGTCGAACTGGGCAGGGTCAAGGGCGGTCATGCGTCGAGGTAGCGGGAGGTGATGGGTCCGTAGGCGTCGATGCGCCGGTCTCGGAGGAAGGGCCAGTGTCGGCGGGTGCGATCGACTTCAGCCAGGGGACAGTCAACGAGGAAGGTTTCCTCCCGGTCGTGGGGGGCGAGGTGGAGGAGTTCGCCGAACGGGTCGGAGACGAAACTGCCGCCCCAGAAGTTGAGGCTGCCTTCAGGACCAACCCGGTTGACCGAGGCGACAAAGACCCCGTTGGCGATGGCGTGGGCGCGTTGGATGGTTTGCCAGGCGTTGTATTGGGCTTGGCGGATGGCGGGGTCGGTCTCGGCCTGAGCCCAGCCGATGGCGGTGGGGTAGAAAAGGATTTGGGCGCCGGAGAGGGCCGTGAGTCGGGCCGCCTCGGGATACCATTGGTCCCAGCAGACGAGGACACCGATTTTGCCGAAGCGGGTGGTGAAGGTTTTGAAGCCGAGGTCGCCCGGGGTGAAGTAGAATTTTTCGTAGAAAGCGGGGTCGTCCGGGATGTGCATCTTGCGATAGATGCCGAGGAGGGAGCCATCGGCATCGAGCACGGCGGCGGTGTTGTGATAGAGGCCCGGGGCGCGACGTTCAAAGAGGCTGGCAACGATGACGATGCCGCAATCTTGGGCGACGGAAGCAAGGGTTTCGGTGCTGGGGCCGGGGATCGGCTCGGCCAGGTCGAAGGTGTCCACGTCTTCGGATTGGCAGAAGTAGAGGCTGCGGAAGAGCTCTTGGAGGCAGACGATCTGAGCGCCGCGGGCGGCGGCGTCGCGGATTCGGTCCACGGCCTTGGCGAGGTTGTCGGCAGGGGCGGCCGAGCAGGACATTTGGACAAGGCCAAGGCGGACGGTGGGAGAATCAGGCATGGTGGGTTCCGGGTTGGAGGGCTCCGTTTTTAGGCCGCCGAGCGCCGGTTGCACAAGAGGGAACGTCGCGATAGGCTCCGCGCCATGGAATCGTTACGGGACGATGATTTGGATTGGCCGTATGCGCGGGCGCGGTTGTGGACGGGAATTGTATCGATCGGGTTTAATTTGGGGTTGGTCTGGGCGTTGTGGTGGTGGGTGGGGGGGCAGGCGTGGGCCTCGACGGTTCCGACGCCGCTGACGGCGGTGGTGATCATGGCGGGGGTCTTTATTGGCATCGCGCTGGTGAACCTGCCCCTGGATTGGGTGACGGGCTATTGGGTTGAACGTCATTATGGGCGGGGCACCAGGAAGATGGGAGCGTGGCTGGGGAATTGGGTGAGCGGGATGAGCGGGTTGCTGCTGATCCAGGTTTTGGGAGGGATGTTGTTCGGGGCCTGGCTGTTTAATTATCCGTTTGCCGGCGCGGTGTTGGTGCTGTTGCCGGGGATTTATGTGGGGTTGAAGATCTGGCAGTTTCATTGGATTCCGGCCCGGTTGAAGCGTCCGGCCGAGTGGAAGCCGGGTTATGCGGAGGGGGTGCGAGCGGAATTGAAGCGGATGGGGGGCAGTTGGCCGGAGGATTTGTATTTGTATCGGGCAGAAGACCCGACGTTGGTGAATGGGGGGCGGGTTGGGATGGGAACCCACACACGGTTGATGGTGAGTGATGCATGTCAAGAGCACTTAACCCCAAGGGAGCTGGCCCTTCTGATCCACCGGGAGGAGGGTCTGGATCGGGCGAACAGTGTGGGGCGCAACTTGGATCTGAGCATGCTTTGGGTGTTGGCTGGGATTCTTGGGTTGATCGCTTGGGTGGGGAGCTGGGGTTGGGTTGGGTGGAGCACCTGGTTTTTTGCGCTGGCTTGGATGACGACGTGGCATTGGCTGGGGTTGTTTGTTTTGCCGTGGTTGGCGCGGCGAGAGGTGTTGTTTGGGGACCGGTGGCTGGCGCGGAATGGATCGTCGAAGGAGGAGGTCCGGGCGTTGGTGACAAAGTTGCAGGCGTTGAACCGGACCGATCGTGAATTACCTCCGGTGACCGAGGCGGTGTTTCATCCGATTCCGAGTTTACAGACCCGATTAAGGAACCTCACATGAATGTCATTCCGCGAATTACCTTTATTTTGAGTGGGCTGGTGTTGAACATGATCCAGCGATCCCTTCACTGCCATGCGGGCAAGCCACAGAGCTGGTTTTTGCCGCCGAACTGGAGTTAAGTGGAGTTTACATGGAGGCGCCGGTGATTTCGTGTCCGCGTTGTCCGGCCCTCCCGGCAGGACTGGCTGAGGCGGCCCGGCTGCTGGCGGGCCGGTCGTCGTGTCGGTTTGGTCAGCCTTGGGCCGAGGCAGTGGAGGGGCGGTTCCGTCCAGGATCGGTGGCGTTGGCGTGGGATGGGGATCAGTTGGGGGTGTGGGCCGATTTGGACGATGACGATGTGTTCAACGAGGGTTCCGATTCGACTCAACCGTTGTGGGCCTTGGGTGATGTGTTTGAGATGTTTCTGCGTCCGTTGCCTGGGGAACGGTATGTGGAACTTCATGTGACGCCGGAGAACGTGCAGTTGCGGCTGGCTTTTCCGTCCGAGTTGTTTTTCTGGCGGGAGGCGATGTTTTATGGGCGCAAGCCTTGGGTATGGAACCATGCTTTGGGCGAAGAGGCGTTCGGGTCGGAGGCGAGCCGACGGGACGGGGGCTGGCAGGTGTGGGCGCGGATTCCGTGGGCGACGTTGACCGGCGGAACGGTTCCGGGGGTGGGCGAGGTCTGGTCAGGGTGTTTCTGTCGCTACGATGCGACGCGGGGGGAAACCGAGCCGGTGCTGTCGACGACCGGGGCGCATCGGCGGAGGATGTTTCATGATCAGCGGGGATGGAACCGGATTGAGTTTGAGGGCTGAATTTGGGGCTTGATTGGCGGGGTGGGGAGGAGGACGATTCCGGATTCCCGGGGAGTCCGTGAGTCGGGCTGAGAGTTTGGGTTGAACCCAAAGACCCGTTGAACCTGAAGCGGATCACGCCGCCGGAGGGAGGTTGTCAGCCTTGCGCCCGGTGTCGCGTTCCCAACCGGAGTTGCACCATGATTGCCGACAACACCACGTTTGAACCCAATCCGGCCCGGGAAGAGTTTCCCAATTCCCGGCGAGTGTATGTGGCAGGGGAGCAGCCGGGGGTGCGGGTTCCGATGCGGGAGATTACGTTGCATCCGACGCGGTTGCCGGATGGGACGCTGGAGGAGAATCCGCCGCTGCGCGTTTATGATACGCGCGGACCTTGGGGGGATCCGTCGTTTCACGGGGAGGTGACGCGAGGGTTGCCTGCGTTGCGGGAAGCGTGGATTGAAGGGCGGGGAGATACGGAGGTTTATGAGGGGCGGCGAGTGGAGCCTCGGGATAACGGCTATCTGTCAGAGGATCATGCCCGATGGGCCAGCGCGAAACAGGCGGGTCGGAACGGAGATTGGCCGATGTTCGAGTCGGTGCGTCGGCCGCGCCGGGCGGCGACGGGGCGTCCGGTGACGCAGTTGGAGTATGCGCGGCGCGGGGTGATCACGCCGGAGATGGAGTTTGTGGCGATCCGGGAAAACACGCGACTGCAAGTGGCGTTAGAAGGCGCGCCCTCGGCGGAGGCTCCGCGGGCCTCTCTGTTTCATCAACATCCAGGTCAGTCATGGGGCGCGTCGATTCCGCGGGAGATCACGCCCGAGTTTGTTCGGAGCGAGGTGGCACGGGGCCGGGCGATTATTCCGGCCAACATCAATCATCCGGAGTTGGAGCCGATGATTATCGGACGGAATTTTCTGGTGAAGATCAATGCCAACATCGGCAACAGCGCGGTGGCGTCCTCGATCGAGGAGGAGGTGGAGAAGATGCGTTGGGCGATTCATTGGGGAGCGGACACGGTGATGGATTTGTCCACGGGGAAGAATATTCACGCGACGCGGGAATGGATTTTGCGGAATTCGCCGGTGCCGATCGGGACGGTTCCGATTTACCAGGCCTTGGAGAAAGTGGGGGGTAAGGCGGAGGATCTGACTTGGGATTTGTTCCGGGACACGCTGATTGAGCAGGCCGAGCAGGGGGTGGACTATTTCACCATCCACGCGGGGGTGTTGCTCCGGTTTATTCCGTGGACGGCGAGTCGCATGACCGGAATTGTGAGTCGGGGCGGCTCGATCATGGCCAAGTGGTGTCTGGCTCATCATCAGGAGAATTTCCTCTACACTCACTGGGACGAGATCTGCGAAATCATGGCGGCCTATGATGTGAGTTTCTCAATCGGGGACGGGTTGCGGCCGGGGTCCATTGCCGACGCCAATGACCGGGCCCAGTTTGGCGAGTTGCAGGTGCAGGGGGAGCTCACGCGGCGAGCTTGGGACCGGGGCGTGCAGGTGATGAATGAGGGTCCGGGCCATGTGCCGATGCATTTGATTCAGGAGAACATGACCAAACAGTTGGAGTGGTGTGGAGAGGCTCCGTTTTACACGCTGGGACCTCTAACGACGGATATTGCTCCGGGTTACGACCACATCACCAGCGGGATTGGCGCGGCCATGATCGGATGGTTTGGCTGTGCCATGCTCTGCTATGTGACGCCGAAGGAGCATCTCGGCTTGCCGGACAAACAAGATGTCAAAGCGGGGGTCATTGCCTACAAGATTGCGGCTCATGCGGCTGATTTGGCCAAGGGGCATCCGGCGGCGCAGCTCCGCGATAACGCGCTGAGCAAAGCGCGGTTTGAGTTCCGGTGGCGGGACCAGTTCAACTTGTCGCTGGATCCCTCCACGGCCGAGGCCTTTCACGATGAGACCTTGCCGCAGGAGGGGGCCAAGAACGCTCATTTCTGTTCGATGTGCGGCCCTCATTTCTGCTCCATGAAGATCACCGAGGATGTGAGGAAGTATGCGGCGGAACAGGGCTTGACCGAGGACGAAGCCCTGCAACGTGGTCTGGAAGAGAAAGCCGCCCAGTTTCGGGCGGGTTCGACGCACGTTTGAATCGGCGGGTGGGATGGGCCCTGGCCGTGGGTTTGATGGACGCTAGTGCCCTTTGAGACCGCGCGGTCGGGCGGAGGGAACGCCGACCGGGATGCTTGGGAGCAGCTCCGATTTGTTGCTCGTTTGACACACCCCGGTCACAGAGGATGATCAGGGTGCCCGGGCATGAAAAAAATTCTTCTGGCGTTTGTTCTGTGCTTTTCCCCCAGCCTTTGGGCCGATGTGTATTTCGGGCCTGCATCGTCTTCCGGCACCTTTCGCGGTGAGATTACGGCGATTGAACCTGGGCGGGAGTCGATTACGGTTCGCTCGGCAGAGAACACGGTGAAGATGTTTCACGTTCCGGCGAATCGGATTGGTCGATATCAGACGGGGCAGGTGGTGACGGTTTCCTACGAGGAGGCTTACGCCTGGCCTTTGCGGACGCGTTCGATCCGCTGAGGGTGGGGTTGGAGGCGGACCGCCCCGCATTTGTAGGCGGGTTGACGTGAATGGGGATCGACGATCCATGGGGTCAGCTGGTTGGCCTGCTGATCGTGCATGGGGATAAAGACGTGCCCCGGCGGGACGGTGGGGGTGACGCCGGCCCAGCCGGTGATGGAGCCCCGTGGCGAGTGGACGGTGAGGGGGTCACCGTCGGCGATGTGGGCAGCCTTGGCGTCGGTGGGATGGATCTCGATCCGAAGGCGGGAGGGATGAAGTTTGCGGAGGATGGCGGATTTCTCGGTTCGGCTCCCGGTGTGCCACTGGGAGGAGCTGCCGCGTCCGGTGAGCAGCCAGAGGGGGAAATCGGGGCTGGGCGTTTCTGGAGCAGGTGCGGGCGGGTCGAAGATCAGGCGGGCTTGGCCATCGGGGTGATAGAAGCGACGATCTTGGAACAGGCGACGTTCTTGTTTGGAGGAATCGGGGAGGGGTGTGGCCGGGTAGGGCCATTGAATGCCGCCAAGCTCTTCGAGGTGGGCATAGTCGCGGATGCCGGTGATGTCGCAGGGTTGCCCGGCACTGCATTGTTTGAGGAGTTGGAACACCGCTTCGGGGGTGGTCCAACGGGTGAACAGGTGTCCGCAGCCCCAGGCATCGGCGAGGGCTCGGAAGATACGGAAATCGGAGAGGGCCTGGCCGGGAGGGCGGCGGACGGGACGGATGACGCCGATGCGGCGTTCGGAGTTGATGAAGGTTCCTTCTTTTTCGCCCCAACCGGCGGCGGGCAGGTAGAGATCGGCGCCTTGCGCAGTTTCCGTGGTGGGATACATGTCCTGAACCACGAGAAAGTCGAGTTGCTCCCGCAGACGGTGGAAGCGGTTCTGGTGAATCCAAGAGTGGGCGGGATTGGTCGCGATGATCCACAGGGCGCGGATGCGGCCTGCTTCAACGGCTTCGAGGATTTGATCGTAGGCCAGGCTGTTCTGATCGGGGATGCGGGCGGGGTCGATGTCGAGGATGCGGGCGATTTTGTCGCGGTGGGCGGGGTTGGTGAAGTCGTGGCCGCCGAGGAGGTTGGTGGTGTTGGAGAAAAGGCGGGAGCCCATGGCATTGCACTGGCCGGTGATGGAGTTGGCACCGGTGCCGGGCTGGCCGATGTTGCCGGTGATGAGGGCGAGGTTGATGATGGCCTGGGCGGTTCGGGTGGCTTGGTGGCTTTGATTGACGCCCATGGTCCACCAGAAGGAAATTCGTTGGCCGGAGGTGATGAGGGCGGCGAAGCGTTCGTAGGCGGCGGGGTCCAGCCCGGTTTCGGCCAGGACCCGATCGGGAGTGAAGTCGCGGGTGAAGGTTTCATAGGCGTCCAGGCCGTGGGCGTAGGTGGCGACGGTGGTCCGGTTGACCGCGCCACGGGCAAACGCTTCGCGAGCTAGCCCATAGAAGAGAGTGAGATCGGATTTCGGCCGTGCCGGGAGGTGAAGAGTCGAGGCGCAGGCGGTTTCGGTGCGTCGGGGATCGATGACGACAATTTCCGGGTTGCGGCGGTTCCGCATGACCCGCTGCCACATGATGGGATGGGCGATGCAGGGGTTGGCGCCGATGAAGACGAGGACATCGCTCTGTTCGAAATCAGCGTAGGTGAACGGGGGTGCGTCGAAGCCGAAGGATTGTTTGTAAGCCGTAACGGCGGTGGCCATGCATTGGCGGGTGTTGCCATCGCCGTGCAGCATGCCCATGCCGAATTTGGCTAAAGCGCCAAGGAAGGCCATCTCTTCGCAAACGATTTGCCCGGTGGAAAGAAAAGCGGCCGCATGGGGACCGTGGCGCGATTGAACGGAGCGGATTCTGGAGGAGAATTCCTTGAGGGCTTCCGGCCAGGAAAGAGGACGGGTTATTTTGCCCCGCCGAAGCAACGGAGTGGTGCCGCGATCGGGGGCCTCGAGTGGGGCGAGGGCTTCCCAACCTTTGGGACAGGCCATGCCGAGGTTGACTGGATAGTGTGCGTCCGGGGTGAGGTTGACGGCACGGCCTTCGCGGAGATGGAGGGTGAGATTGCAGCCGGTGGAGCAGAAGCCACAGACCGAGCCGGTGACCGCGTCGGGCTGGTTGCGGAAGGGAACTTGTCCGAGTCCGAAACGGCCTGGCGTGCGCACCAACTCGGCCGTGAGCACGCCGTCCCATTCGCGCAGGGTCGGTTGGGGAAGTTTGAATTTCATGATCCGGGCATTTTGGTGGCGACTCCGCTTTTGAAGTAGAGCCAGCGTTCGATCAGTTCGCCGAGAAGGGCCAGCAGCAGGGCGGCAGGGAGGGAGAGGAAAAAGAGAGGAATCGCCATCGCACCGATCAGGAAACGGGCCAGGGTCCAACGGCGCAGAGGGCCGCGCAGCAGCAGCGCGGAGCGTTGTCGGTCGGTGAGGGTTGGAGACTGGGCATCTGAATTTTGAAGGGAAATCATGCGGGCTTCCCATGCGAGTTTCAAAATCAGAAGGGCGGGCAGCGCGGCGGGCAGGGCGAAGAGGGCGGTGGTCCCGAAGAAGCGGAGGAAGGTGCGTGAGCCGCGCCAGACCTGGCGGTGGGTGTCGTGATAGACCATGGCCGAGCAGAAGACACCGAGGATCCCGGTGACGATGGCGGCGGTGAGGGCGGCAGGAACGACCCAGGGTGGGGTCGGTGCGGGAGAGAAAGGCAAGGCAACTTCAAGGCCAAGGGTGGCGGTGGAGGCTGCGAGAAAGGTGCCAAGGGCGATGATTTCACGGCTGAGCCAGGAGGTGCGCCAGCCGAGAAAGGCGCGCCAGGCTTTGAGGGGCTGGCCGAGGTGAAGGATGCTGGCGGCGAGGCCGAGATGGATGAGGACAACGGCGGCGATGAGCCAGGCAAGGGGTGAAGCTTGGAAGGTGGCGGCGATGAGAAGGCCGAGCCCGGTTTGGGTGAAAACGAGCATGATGACGAGCGGCCCGTGACCTGGCTGAACGGTTGGTGCGGCGTGGTCCGCGGCACGGAGGGATTCGGCTAAAGGTTTGGTTGAAACGTAACGGGTGGTGGGGATGGTGATGCGGGGATCGGGGGTGTGGGGCAGAAAGACGCCTTCGGCGGCGCGGGCGCGGGCCGTGGAGGTGCGGATGACGCGGATGGCGATGGCCGAGGTCGGGCAGGCCTGAACGCAGGCCGGGGCTTCCCCTGCGGCAAGGCGTCCGTGGCACATGTCGCATTTGCGCACGATGCCGAGGCGGTCGGAATACTTCGGCACCTCGTAGGGACATTTCATGATGCAGTATTGGCAGCCGATGCACTGGTCATCGAGGTGGCGAACCACCCCGGTGACGGAATCTTTTTCGTAGGCGAGGACGGGGCAGCCGTGGGCGCAGCCAGGGTCGGCGCAGTGGTGGCAGGCCGTGGTGACGGTCTGGACGACAGCCTGGCCGTTGGCATGGCCTTGGAGGCGGCCGACTTCGCGCCAGCTTTCCTGGTCATCGAGGCCGTTGAGACTGTGACAGGCGGCGACGCAGGCTTTGCAGCCGGTGCATTTGTCGAGATCGACTTCGAAGGCGTATTGCTCGCCGGGACCTGGTGCGGAAAGAGGAATGAGATCGCGGTAGGTGCCCGCGAGGGCGTGGTCGCGGCGGTCGTGTTCGCGGGCGAAGCGAGCAACGGGGGTAAGGGTGCGCTGCTCGGAGAGAAGTTCGTCGATGAGGGTGGGACTCATCCGAGCATTTCCTGGAGTTGGCCCACTTCGTGACGGGTGGTGAATTGTTGAAAAGACTCGCCGTCCTGCCGTTTGGCCAGATAGAGGCGCAGGAGTTTTTCGATGTGGCGTTTGGCCTGCTCGAAGGGCATGGCCTGGAAGAGTTGTCTTCCAATCGCACGGTTCTGGCCGAAGCCGCCCCCAACGCAAACGTGGTAGGCCTCCTGGCCATCACGGGTTTTGGCCCCGAGCAATCCGATGTCGCCCATGTAATGTTGGGCACAGGAGTGGGGGCAGCCGGTGAAGTGGATGTTGACGGGCTGGTCGAGGGAAAGACGCTGGTCGAGGTAACGAGCGAGTTCCAAGGCGTGGCCCTTGGTGTCGGTCGCGGCGTATTTGCAGTAACGGTTGCCGGTGCAGGCGATGATGCCGCTGGTCAGGTTGGATTGCCGCCAGTCCAATCCGACTTTGATCAGCGCTTTTTTTACGGTTTCGACAAAGCCGTTGGGGATATTGGGAATGACGACGTTCTGCCAGACAGTCAGGCGCAGGTCACCGGAACCGTAGTTTTCCGCCAGCTCGGCCAGACGATGAAGTTGCTTGGGGGTGATCTGGCCGATGGGCAACGCCACGCCGATGAAAGTCAGTCCTTCCTGCTTCTGTCGGTGAACGCCGATGTGGCTGTGGGGCAGCTCCTGGCAGGGGTAGGCGAGGGGAGCTTCTTCGAGCGCGGAGCGGGTCAACGGATGGCCGAGCAGTTTTTCGGTTTCCTCCCGATAACGTTCGAGGCTCCATTGTTCGAGCAGGTGTTTGAGACGGGCTTTTTTGCGGTCGCCGCGGTTGCCGTTGCGGATGAAGACACGGATCAGGGCCACGATCACCCGGACAATTTCTTCCGGGGGCACGAGGACGCCGAGATCGCGGGCGAAGGCCTTGTGACCGGTGGCACCGCCGAGGGCGATGCGGAAGCGGACTTCGGAGCCGACGCGGACGGCCTTGACGCCGATGTCATTGGTGTCCTCGACCGAGCCGATGAGTCCGCCGCCGTCAAAGGCGATGTTGAACTTGCGCGGCAGGTCGTAGAATTCGCGATGGGAGAGGATGAACTGGGAAAGTTTCTGCACGTAGGGCGTGCAGTCGATCAACTCGAGGGGATCGACTCCGGCGGTCGGATTGGCGGTGATGTTGCGGATGTTGTCGGCACCCGCCCCTTGGGTGTGGAGGCCGATGGCTTGCACTCGGCGCAGAAACTCCGGCGTATCACGGGGGGCGATCAGACGGATTTGCAGGTTGGCGCGGGTGGTGACTTGGATGTAACCGGTGGTGAGCTGTGCGGCAAGGTCGGCGAGTTCATGGGCTTGGTAGGATTTGAGTTGTCCGCCGGGGATGCGGAGGCGGGCCATGAAGGCGTCTTTGACCGGGGTGAGATAAAACAAGCCGTGCCACTTGAAGCGGAAGATCTCCTCTTTATCGGGCGCTTGGTCGGCCCGCGCATTTTCTTCAATCCGATAATAGGAATCCAGCGGGTGCTCTTCTTTTTTGATCCGTTCTTCGGCAATGAGGATGGGTGGTTCCGCGGCATCGGGGGCCGGGGCCAAATCGCCGAAGCGGATGCCTTGGTCCTCAAGGCCTTTGAAGAAGCCCTGCAAATAGGACCTCTGGTCGGGCGCGAGATCTTTGCCGAGGATGGAAGTGGGAATGGGGGTCATGGGGAGGAGTGTTTTGACGGTTAATACACGTCGCGCTGATAACGCTTTTGCGCTTGGAGAGTGTGGAGGAAGTCGGAGGCTTGGTCTGGGGAGAGACCGCCGACCTGGACGGCAATTTGGTGGAGCGCGGCTTCGACATCCTTGGCCATCCGCTTGGCATCTCCGCAGACGTAGAAATGGCCGCCCTCTTGGAGCCAGGACCAGAGTTCGGCGGCCTGTTCGAGCATCCGGTTTTGCACGTAGATTTTCTCCTGCTGATCGCGAGAAAAGGCGGTGTCTAGGCGGGTGAGAAGACCGTCTTGCTGCATGGCTTGGAGTTCGTCGCGGTAGAGGAAGTCGCAGGCGGCTTTTTGGTCGCCAAAGAAGAGCCAGTTCTTTCCTGGGGCGCCGATGGCGCGCCGTTCTTGGAGGAAGGCACGGAAAGGGGCGATGCCGGTGCCGGGGCCGACCATGATCATGGGTCGGGAGGGGTCGGTGGGAGGTTTGAAGTTGGGCGAGCGGTGGACAAAGATGGGGAGGGGAGTGTCGGGACCGACCCGTTCAGCGAGGAAGGTGGAGCAGACGCCGGAGCAGAGGCGGCCGTTGAGTTGGTAGCGGACGACACCGACGGTGAGGTGAACTTCGCCGGGATGGGCTTTGGGGCTGGAGGAGATGGAGTAGAGGCGGGGCTGGAGTTTTTTAAGGGGGGCAACCAGATCGGTCGCTGCGATGTGACCTGTGGGAAGCTCGGCCCGAAAGTGGCCGAGGTCGAGGTGCTCGGTGAGGGCTTTGCGCAAGGGGAAGTCCCCGATTTTGGGGAGGGTCACGGCTTCTTCACCATCGAGCCCGGCGGCATCCAGAATGTCCTGAACCAAGGCCGGATCATTCTGCGGAAGCACGCCGAGGGCATCGCCGACCTCGTAGGTGAGCCCGGAATCGCCGAGGAGGATTTCAAGGTGGCGGGTGTCTTTGGTAGAGCCGGGTCCGTTGAGGCGACGGTTGGTTTTGAGTCGGGCGAGGTAGGGATGAGTTTTGGAGAAGGAGGCCGGGGGTGGAGAGGCGGTGGGCGTGAGTTGGGGTGTTTGGGCGCCGACTCCGAGGGTCTGGATGAAGCCACGGAACCATTCGGCGGCGGGTGTTTCGTAGTCCACATCGCAATCGGTGCGGGGATAGATCCGTTTGGCGCCGAGTTCTTCGAGCCTTTGGTCGAGGCGCTTACCGGCTTCGCAGAAGTGGACGTAGTTGGTGTCGCCGAGGGCCAGAACGGAATATTCGAGATGGGCGAGGGAGGGGGCGGAACCGTTCCGGATGAAATTCCAGAAGGCCTGAGCGTTGTCGGGCATGTCCCCATCGCCGTAGGTGCTGGTGATGATGGCTAGCCGGGATTCTTTGGAGAAGTCGATCTTGGTGAATTCGTCCAGGCTGTGAACGCGGGAGTCGAAGCCGACGGCGCGGGCTTGTTGTGAGAATTTGCGGGCGAGTTGTTCGGAGGAGCCGGTTTGGGAGCCGAAAAGGAACAGCAGCGGCCCGTGGACCGGCGGCGGGGGGGAGTCCGCCGCCGACCGTGCGGTGCCGATGTGCCCTGCGGCCAGCAGGCCCGCCAAGTAGCCGTTGATCCAGGCCCGTTGTTCGGGGGAAAAGGGTGCGGTTTCGGGAATGAACGCAACGTCGGTTGGCGGTGGGGTCATGGGCACCTAGAAGCTGATGAGGGCTTGGACGTAGATGAAATCGGCGTCGGCGGTTTGGCCGGTTGGGGCGGTGTCGGAGATGTAACCGCCGGTGAAGAAGTGGGCGTAACCGGCTTCAAGCTTGAGCCATTGATTGAGGTCATACCAGAGGGTGAGGTCGATCTCGGACCCGACAAAGCCGGAGGGATTGCGGTTGAGGGCGTTGGCGTAGCGGGGGGCTCCGCCGACGGGTTGTTGGGCGGCGAAGCGCCAGACGTCCCGGGTTTCGGCCAACCAGAAAAGGTGGTAGTCGAGTTTGATCCGGAGTTTCGGCGTTGGTTGGACGGTGAGGCCGATGGCCGGGTTGTGCAGGTTTTGCCAGGAGAACCGATCCATGTAGCCGTAGAATTTGTGGTTGGTGGGGAAGAGATTTTGAAAGGTGTGGGAGATACCGTCGTTGGGGTCGCTGTCGCCTGAGCCGTAGTTGTACTCGAGGTGGAGCCGAGGTTTCCACGGGTGGGTGAAGGTGTAACCGCCCTCGATGTGGAGAGCCCCAGCGAGAAGGTCTTGCCGGTTGATGTTGATGGGATTTCCGCCAACGAGGGGGCCGAAGCCTTGGGGGTTGGAGAGGCCACCGATTTGGAAAGCAAATTCGGCGTTGGCGTCCCAGGGTCCGAAGGCCCCCTTTTTTGATTTCAGGCGGGTGCCGAGGGTGGCGTAGTCTCCGGCGGGGGCGGTGTTGCCATCGACCCGTTCGTCCCGTCCGGTGAAGGTGGTGGAGGGGGTGACTTGGGATTTGCTGCGCCAGAGCAGGAAGAGGTCGGAATCGAAGGAGGGGATGAGGTCGGTGGTGGCGTAGAGGCCGGTGAAGAGGTCGGTGGTGTCGGGATTGTTGAATCCTTCGGTTCGGTGGAGGACGACGTAGCCGGCGAAGGCATCGAGGGTGAAGCCGCCGTTTTGGTAGCTCAGGCGGAGGGCGTCGAAGGTTCGGGCATTGTTGTCCCACTCAAAGGCACCGATCAGCCGCTCGTCACCGTAGGAGAGGATTTGCCGCCCGATTTTGAATCTGAGGGGCTGCCCCCAGAGGTTATCGAGTTGGAGGTAGCCCTGACGCAGGGCGATGGGGCTATCGTTGGAGATGAATTCGCGGGTGGCATCGTTCTGGGGGTTGTCAAAGAAGGTGCGGGAGTCTTGGAGTTGGGCGTAGGCGGTGAAGTTCTCAACGGGCTGGAACTTGAGTCCGAGGCGGAGCCGTTGGAGGAGCGCCTGGGAATCGCGGACGTCGGTGCTGTCGGAAAAATCGATCCAGTTGCTTCGCCACTCAAATCGTTCGCGGAACTGGAAGTCGAGGGTGAACTGATGATGGTAAAAGGTGATGGGTTGGCCGGGTTGCCAAGGGTCTTGGCGGAGTTTGGCTTGGGCCGAGGTTGGGCGGCCGGTGAGGGCGGGGGATCCGGCTTGGACGATGGTGGGGAGGAGGAGGGCGAGGAGGTAGAGATGAGGTTTCATGGTGAAGCGGTTGAGGATGAGGTGGCGGCGGCCCGGGGTGGGGGAGCGGGGGCATGGAAGGGGATGATCTTGGGTCCGGGGTTGGAGGGCCGGTTGACCAGGGGCCGGTCATGGCCGCGGAGGTGGGAAAGGTGATGGAGGAAGTGGAGGAGATGTTCGCGGTAAGTGTAGAAGCGGGGATCTTCGAGGAGGGCGTGTCGGTCGCGAGGTCGGGGGAAGTCGATGGGGAGGATGTCGCCGACTTCGGCCTCGGGTCCGTTGGTCATCATGACGACGCGATCGGAGAGATAGACGGCTTCATCGACGTCATGGGTCACCATGAGGGTGGTGATTTGGAAGCGGTTCCAGACTTCAAGGAGAACTTGTTGGAGTTCGTATTTGGTGAGTTTGTCGAGCATGCCGAACGGCTCGTCGAGGAGTAGGATTTTGGGGGAAAGGGCAAAGGCGCGGGCGATGCCAACCCGCTGGCGCATGCCCTGGGAGAGTTCGGCCGGGCGTTGGTGCATGGCGTCGGCGAGGCCAACCACGGTGAGGTAGTATTCCGCGATTTGTCGGCGCTCGGCTTTGGGGGCGGTGAAGAAGACCTGATCCACGGCGAGCCTGACGTTTTGGTAGGCGGTCATCCAGGGGAGGAGGCAAGGGGCCTGGAAGACCACGCCGCGGTCTGGCCCGGGCTCATCCAGTTGGCGACCGTGCAGGAAGATGCCTCCGGAGGAGGCTTGTTGGAGCCCGGCGACCATGGAGAGCACGGTCGATTTGCCACAGCCGGAGTGGCCGATAAGGCAGACGAACTCGCCAGGGGCGATGTCGAGGTCAAAGTCTTTGACCACGGTGCAGGGGCCACTTGGGGTGGGGTAGACTTTATGGAGTCGAGAGAGCTGAAGGACGGGACGGGTCATGGCGCAGTTTGAATCGGTTCCTGGCGGCGTTCCGCCCGGCGACGTGGACCGCGTCGGGGGAGCCACCGGTCAACGAGGGTGAGGTGAGAAATGTCTTCGGGTTCGATGGCGGGGAGGGTCAGTTTTTGGTGAATGATGGAACGGCCTTGGTCCCGCTGGCGGAGGAGATAATCGAGGATGTGAAGGCGCATGGAGCGGAAGCGGGGGTCGTGGTTGAGCGCGGTCCGGTCGCGGGGCCGGTCGAGGTCCACCCGGACTTCAGGACCGAGGGAGGCGGCTGGTCCGAGAGAGAGGGGGATGACGCGGTCGGCGAGCAGGAGGGCCT
The DNA here is from genome assembly GCA_046719555.1 of Verrucomicrobiia bacterium. Lineage (GTDB taxonomy): Bacteria > Verrucomicrobiota > Verrucomicrobiia > Methylacidiphilales > CALFVM01 > CALFVM01. Next base: position 18,928 of record JBDNCR010000001.1, read on the forward strand.
CATCCACGTCGTTGGTGATGAGGAGGACGGTTTTTTGTTCTTCTTGCCAGATGCGGCAGAGTTCGTCCTGGAGGGTGGACCGGGTCAGGGCGTCGAGCGCGCCGAGCGGTTCGTCCAAGAGCAGGACCTCTGGATTCATGGCCAGGCCGCGGGCCAGAGCGACCCGCTGGCGCATGCCGCCGGAGAGTTGGCTGGGGCGCCGATCGCGGGCGTGGGCTAGCCCAACCATGCGGATGTATCGATCGATCCGATCGGCCCGGGCGGCGGCGGGCTCGGTTTGAAAGATTTGATCGACGGCCAGGGCAATGTTGCCGTGGACGGTCAGCCAAGGCAGGAGGGAGTAGTTCTGAAAGACGACGGCTCGTTCAGGGGATGGGCCTTGGATCGGACGCCCTCGAAAGAGAACCTGGCCGTCGGTGGGTGTTTCGAGTCCTGCGAGAAGATTGATGAGGGTGGTTTTTCCGGAGCCGGAATAGCCGACGATGGCGACGAACTCACCGGTCTGAACGGCAAGGTTGATGCCTCGCAACACTTCGTTGGCGGCGGAGCCTGAACCGAAAGTTTTTCCAGCCTGGCGAAATTCGAGAAGGGCCATATCCGATTACCGTTGGTTGGGTTCGAAGGTGACGAGGGTTTGGAGGGCCAGCATCAGGCGGTCCAAAGCAAAGCCGATAACGCCAATGGTGAAGATGGCCACCATGATCAGGGACAGACTCTGGGAGCTGCCGTTTTGGAACATGTCCCAGACGAATTTTCCGAGGCCAGGGTTCTGGGCCAGCATTTCGGCAGCGATGAGCACCATCCAGCCTACGCCGAGGGACAATCGGAGGCCGGTGAAGATGTAGGGCAGAGCGGCGGGCAGGACGATTTTGAAGATTTTGGCTGGCCAACTTAGGCGGAGCACGCGGGCGACGTTGAGGTAATCGGTGTCGATGGAGGCGACGCCAACGGCGGTGTTGATCAGGGTTGGCCATAGGCAGCAGAGGGCCACGGTGATGGCGGAGGTGAGGAAGGCTTTGGTAAAAAGGGGATCGGGCGGGTTGTAAAGGGAGCCGACCAGGATCATGACGATCGGTAACCAGGCCAGGGGTGAGACGGGGCGGAAGATTTGGATGAACGGGTTTAAAGCGGTGTTCACGGCGCGGCTTAGTCCGCAGAGGATCCCGAGGGGCACGGCGATACAGGAGGCGATGAGGAATCCGGTGAAAACGGTCCTCAGACTGGTGCCGATTTGGTCGAAGTAGGTGGGTCGTCCAGAGTAACGTCGTTCGGGAAAGGTTTGACCGGGATTCTCCGCAAGAAAGCGTTCCCGGCGTTCGGCTTGACGTTGGTAGAATTGGGCTTCCCGTTCTCGTTCGGCCCGGTGATCCTGGTAAAGACCGGCGGCGGCTTTCCAGACGTCGGAGGGTCCTGGCATGGTGGCGAAACCGACGTCGAGTCCGGCGAGAAAGTGGGACCAAAGTCCGAGGAAGATGGCGAGGGCCAGCAGCGGTAAGCCGATCTGGGACAGAAGCGTTCTGGCGAAGTCGGCCGGAGGTCGGACGGTGAGGAGGCGATCGAGACCGTTGGGGAGGAGGCCGAGGTTGAAGGTGGGTTTGCGGTTCATGGCGGGTTAGTTTTGGTGACCGATGCGGTGGAGCTTGAGGTAGGCGTTGGGCTGGCGTCCGTCGTAAGGAATGCCGTCAATGAACCCGTGATCGACCGGTTTGAAGCCGTCGGTTTCCGGGATGTCCGAGGCTTTCATTTTGCCCTCGGCAACCAGCGCGCGTGCGGCCTGGAGGTAGATGTCGGGACGATAGACTTTGCGGGCCTGTTCGTGGTACCAGGCGTCGGATTTGGGTTCAGGAATTTGGCCCCACCGCCGCATTTGGGTCAGGAACCAGACCGCGTCGCTGTAAAAAGGGTAGGTGGCGTGGTAGCGGAAGAAGACGTTGAAGTCGGGCATGTCCCGTTTGTCGCCTTTTTCAAACTCGAAGGTGCCGGTCATGCTGTTGGCGATGACCGCTTCATCCGCGCCAACATATTCGGGGCGGGAGAGGATTTTTGCGGCTTCTCTCCGGTTGGCCAGGCTGGCGTCGAGCCATTGCCCGGCGCGGAGCAAGGCTTTGATGACGGCGATGTGGGTTTGCGGGTTCCGCTCGGCCCAGTCGGCGGTGACGCCGAAGACTTTTTCCGGGTTGTTTTTCCAGATTTGTTCGTTGGTGACGACGGGCACGCCGATGCCTCTGAAGACGGCGGCCTGGTTCCAGGGTTCGCCGACGCAGTAGCCCTGGATGGTGCCTTGAGCCAAGGTGGCGGGCATTTGCGGGGGAGGGGTGACGGAGATGAGGACGTCGGCTTGGGTGTTGCCATTGATGTCCTGGGGGGTGTAGAAGCCGGGATGAATGCCGGCGGCGGCGAGCCAATAGCGGAGTTCATAGTTGTGGGTGGAGACGGGGAAGACCACGCCCAGGTTCATGGGTTTGCCGGCGGCGGCCCTGGCTTCGACGACCGGTTTGAGCGAGGTCGCGGTGATGGGGTGTTTCGGTTTTTTTTGTCGGAGGTTGGGATCGTGTTTTTTCATTTCCTCCCAGACCTGGTTGGAAACGGTGATGGCGTTGCCATTGAGGTCCATGCTGTAGGCGGTGATGATGTGGGCTTGGGAGCCGATGCCGATGGTGGCGGCGATGGGTTGGCCTGCCAGCATGTGGGCACCATCGAGTTCGCCGCTGATGACGCGATCGAGGAGGACTTTCCAATTGGCCTGGGCTTCGATGGTCACGTGGAGGCCTTCATCTTCAAAGAACCCTTTTTCGTGGGCGATGACGATGGGGGCACAATCGGTCAGTTTGATGAAGCCGAGCTTGAGGTCGGGTTTCTCCAAGGCGGCAGCGGAACTGGCGGCGAGGAGGGTGAGGACTTGGGGGAGGAGGTGGAGGGCGGTCATGGGCGGGCGTTTTGGGGTTGTGGTTGAGGTTGGGGAAAGAGGGCTTGGCGATAGAGATCTTGGCGGAAGACCTGCGTTAACATGGGGCCGGGAGTCGGAGGTTCAGGGGGTAGGAGGCCCGCGGCCTGCATTTGTTGGAAGAGCAGGAGCGCCTTATCCGGAGAGGGATCGTTGGCGGCGGAACGGAAGAAGTGATGGAAGGCGGAGGGTTCGGCTTGTTGGCCGTTGCCTCGGTCAAAGGGGCCAAGGAGGGCTGGCTTGAGGATCTGGGGCGCGAGGTTGAGGTATTCCTTGCGGGCGAGGAGGTTGACCAATTCGGCCCGGCCTTCCGGGGTTTCGCACTGGCGACAGGCGCGATCGAGGGCGCGGATGAGGGCGAGATGTTCGTCCGGGCGATTGACGGCAAATGCTCCGCGGACCAGGAGAATTTTCTCAGGATGGAGAGGGATGATTTCGGAGCTTAGGGCGGGGCACCATCCGATTTGGGTCCGAACCGCTAGGGTGTTCCAGGGTTCTCCGACACAGAATCCGTCGATGGCGCCTGAGCCGAGGCTGCGCGCCATTTGTGGTGGGGGGAGGGTGACGATGCGGACATCACGTTCGGGGCGGAGGCCGGCTTGGGCGAGCCAGCGGCGGAGGAGGATGTGATGCATGGAGTGGCTGGCAACGATGCCGAGGGTCATGCGGCGCGGGCGCTCGGACCGAGCCAGTTGGCCGAAGGTGGTGGCGTCGGTAACCCCTTTTTGGCGGAGGGCCCGGGAAAGGGTGATGGCGTTGCCCTGGAGGTTGAGGACAAAGGCGGTGAGGACGTCGGCCATCGGGCCGGCGAGGCCAAGCTTGATGGTGAAGGCCATGGGGGCCAGGGCTTGGGCGGCATCGATTTCACCAAAGACGAGACGCTCGCGGATGCTGGCCCAGCCGACTTCACGGACGAGCCGGAGGTGGAGTCCCTCGTCTCGGAAGAAGCCCCATTCCTGGGCGGCAACCACGGGGGCGCAGTCGGTGAGGGGAATGAAACCGAGGGCGAGGGTGGGGCGGCTGGTGCGCGGAGGGCGGCGGTGAGGGCCTGTTGATTTTTGGGCAACGGTGGCGGGCATGGCATGGAGGGGGCACCTGCCGTGCCATGGGGGTGGTGGAGGAGGTATTGATTGCTTGAAATGATTTCCGGTTATGCATGAATGGTGTTCATACATGGATGCGCCCTTGGAAATTCGCCAACTCCGGGCGTTTGTGAGTGTTGCGCGGAGCGGGAGTTTTACCCGGGCGGCGGCGCGGTTGAATCTGACGCAGTCGGCGGTGAGCCATGCGCTGCGGGGTTTGCAGGATCAGTTGGGCTGTCCGCTTTTATACAAAAGTGGCCGCCGTGTGCATTTATCGCCACAAGGGGAGGTGCTTCTGCGGACCGCGGAGCGGGTGCTGGCGGAGGTGGATGGGATCCCGCAACAGTTGCGGGCCTTGGAGCGGCTGGACCGGGGCCGATTGCGGGTGGGGTGCAGCGCGGCCGGGTCGCAATTTATTTTGCCGCCGGTGTTGCGGGAGTTCAAAGAATGTTTTCCCGGGTTTGATCTGGCGGTCCGTCCGGGAGACACCCCGGAAATTCAGGCGATGTTGTTGGCGGGTGAGCTGGATTTGGCGATTGCCCTGCGTCTGGAGGAGATGGGACCGTTGGATGGGCGAGAGATTTTTGTCGATGAGCTTTCATTTTTGGTCAGCCCGATGCATCCGTGGGCGGGCCGGAGTCGGGTGAGCCGAAAACAGATGGAAGGCCAAACGTATATTGTTTATCAGCGAGGGAGTGTGACGTTTCGGCTGGTGGAGGAGTATTTTTTGAAGTTGGGGGTGCGGCCCGGTTCGTTGATTGAGCTGGGAAGCATGGAGGCGATTAAGGAGTTGGTGAAGCTTGGGTTGGGCATCGGGGTGACGGCGTCGTGGATTGCGCGGGCGGAGCTGGAGGCTGGGTCGATTTTAACGGTGGAGCTGCGCCCGAAGATTCGCCGACGTTGGATGGTGTTGTGGATGAAGGGACGCCCCTTGAATTTGGCGGAGGAGACGTTTGTCGGATTGAGTGAATCGGTCGGGGCCAATGTGGTGTGAATCCAGAGCTTGGCAGCCGCGAAGGGGTCAGGCGCGGGGTTGAAAGAAGGTTTCAACCCGTTGAAGGAGGTCGGGAACCGAGAGCATCCGGCCGACGCCTTGATAGCCACAGGCGAGGAGCCCTTCGTCTGGTCCCCAAAGTTCAACTCCGCGCGAGCGGAGGGTCGCGACGTGAGCTTGGGTGGCGGGGTGGAGCCACATTTTGCCATTCATGGCCGGAGCCAAGACGATGGGGGCGGGGGTGGCCAAGAGGATGGCGGTGAGGGCGTCGGGGGCGAGGCCGAGGGCGGCTTGGGCGATGAGGTGGGCGGTGGCGGGAGCGACTAGGACGAGGTCGGCGGCGTCGGCCAGTTCGATGTGGGTGGGGCGTTCGGGTTGGTCTTCGCTCCAGAGGTCGGTGACGACAGGCCGGTGGGTGAGGGCGCTGAAGGTGAGTGGGGTGACGAAGCGTTGGGCTTCGGCGGTCATGACGACGTCGACCCTGGCCCCGGCTTGGGTCAGGGCGCTGGCCAGTTCAGGGGCTTTGCAGATGGCGATGGAGCCGGTAATGCCGAGGAGGATACGTTTGGAGGTCACGGGTCGAGGGGGCCAAGGGGTTTGTCCTGACGGAGGCGATGGCTGGCGAGGCGTTCGGCACGCATGATGGCGCGGAATTTTTCGAGGTCTTCTTCCATGGAGCCGCTGAGGATGGTGTAGCGGTATTCGGGCCAGAATTTCATTTCTTCGCGGGCGGTGGCGAGGCGACGGGCGACTTGGTCTTCGGTTTCGGTGCCCCGTTTGCGGAGGCGGTTTTCGAGTTCGGCCCAGGTGGGGGGCATGACGAAGACGTCGACGACGGCGGCGCGGACGGCCGGATCTTGGCAGGTGCGGATTTGGCGAGCGCCTTGGACGTCGATGTCGAGGAGGACGTCGGTGCCGGCGGCCAGGTGGGCGGTGACTTCGTGGCGGAGGGTGCCGTAGTAGTGGTCGCCGTGGACGCGGGCGTATTCGAGGAAGGCGCCCTGGTGGATTTTAGTCTGGAAATCGTCGAGGGTGAGGAAGCGGTAGTCAACGCCGTCGACTTCGCCAGGGCGCGGGGGGCGGGTGGTGCAGGAGACCGAGAAGACGAAGTCGGGGGTGCGGGCGAGGCCCTGGCGGAGGGTGGATTTCCCTGTGCCGGAGGGTGCGGAGAGGACGAAGAGGACGCCGGAGCGGGAGAAGTTACTCAAGGTTTTGCAGTTGTTCTCGCATCTT
>JBDNCR010000010.1:0-12362 GCA_046719555.1 Verrucomicrobiia bacterium
AGCTGTAAGCTGATCCTCTTGGAAAGACTCAGGAAATTGCGAAAACCCGGCGTTCATCGCCGGGTTTTCCGTTTGGTGAGGAGAAGGAAAAGGAGCCGCCCAAGGTATTTGGGGAGACGGCTAATTCAAGTGAGGACTTAGGGAGCTAGACGAGTCGGAGAAGCAACCGAACTGGTCGGATAACTCGTCAGATCTTGTGTGAACGGAGGGTGGGAATTAGCTCCGAGCTGACTTTCCCCACCGGCGGCGGAGCAAGAAGAGGAGCGAACCTGCCCCGATCAAAAGGGCAACTGAAGAAGGTTCAGGAATGGCGGTGATGCTGACATTGTCGAGACGGATGGAATTGGCCGCTGCGTTCGAATAGCCGAGAAGTCGAAACTCGATCACGTCGCCGGCAGAGAGGGTGATCGGGGACGGAAGGTTGAAGGTGAAGAGCCCGTAATTGTTTGCGGTATTGTTGGGGACGGCAGTGGTCCCGAGGGAGGTGAAGGAACCCGATGTGCCGATTCGATAGGTGACCTCGACTCCACGAGGGCCGGACGTGCCTGAGTTAGCTAAGTTAAATTGGATTCCCTCGAGCTGACTCACAGAAGGAGCGATCGAGGTTCCCATGGTAAGGGAGAAACGGACGTAGCTGGACGAAGAAGGTGAAGTGTCAAAGCCACTCACACCGTAGAAGCTTGGGGTTGGGGAGGGGCCGGCAGTGCCCGCTTCGTATGGGGCGATGTAACTAAGCCCCGATCCCGTGTCACCTCCAGCGCTCAAATTCGTCAGCGTGCCTCCGGACTGGCGACTGCCGGTGGCTCCGAAGCTAGCCACATCAGCTACACTGGCGACGGAGGAGACGGCGACAATGGTGCCGGCGACGCCGGGAGAGCCGCCGTCAAAGTTCCAGTTGACGAGGACGGCGGCATGGGAGGAAGCGGCGAAAGCGGAAAGGGTAAGGAGAGCGGACAAGCGATTCATAATGGCAAACGGTACGATTCTTTGAGGAGGAAACCAACTGGGAAAATTTCGAAGCGTTTCGAATTGCTTTGTCGGTTGGATGAGGGTAAGGAGGCAAGGTGGTATGAAGGAGCCTGGGTTAAAGGATGTCGCCGCGCGGGCGGGGGTGTCGCTGTCCACGGCGTCGGCTGCGTTGAATGGGTTGGCGTTGGTGCGGGAGACGACACGGGAACGGGTCAGGCAGGCGGCGCGGGAGCTGGGTTACTGGAAGGATGCTTCGGCAGCGGTGTTGGCAACCCGGCGGAAGCGGTCGCGGACCCGGCCGGGTCGGCTTTCCTTGGGTTATTTGGTGTCGCCCACGGCGAAGCATCGGCGGTCGGAGGCGTTTGAAGCCCATGCTCATGCGTTGGGCTATGGGGTGGAGTGGGTGGATTTGCGGTCGTTTGAGAAGCCGAGCGTGGCGGCCCGGGCGTTGTGGCATCGGAATGTGGCGGGACTGTTTTATGCCTCGCCGAATGCGGTGCCTTTGGAGGGGGGGTGGGAGGTGGGATTTGATTGGTCGCGGTTTGCGGTGGTGAAGTTTTCTCGGGCGCGGCCGGAGCTCCGGTTTGATTTGATCCGGCATAGTGCTTTTGATTTTACGTCGCGAGCGATTCGGGAGGTGGCGGCGCGGGGTTATCGTCGGCTGGCGGTGATCTTGGGAGCGAGCGGGGTTCCGCAGGATGATGAGGCGCGGCTAGGGGCGATTTTGGGATGGAAGGCGTTGCGGGGGAAGGCGGAGGTGCGGGTGGAATGGCGGATGTTGAGTGGGGAGCTTGGACCCAATCGGCCAATCGACCGGTTGACGGAGACGTGGTTGGAGCGGTTTGAGCCGGATGCGGTGATTGCTTTTCCGGAAGGGATCTCTTGGCAAATTCGGGCGAGTGGCTGGGAGATTCCGGGGCGTTTTGCATTTGCGGGGATCGCCATGACGGTGCCGGGGGTGGCGGGTTGTCCGGCCAATCATCGGGAACTGGCGATCAAGGCGGTGGAATTGTTGGATCGGAACATCAAGCTGGGGCTTCGGGGGCCGGTGGGGATTCCGCAGGAGACGGTGATTGAGCCGGAGTGGGTGGAGGGGGAGAGCTTGCCGATTCGGGAGACGGCGGGGTCGGAGATCGAGTAGGGGTTAGCGGAGGAGTTTGGCGGCGAGGGTGAGGAGTTTGGATCGTTGGGCACCGGCAACTTTGTCCATGACGCTGGAGGCCATTTCTACGAATTCGAGGAGGGCACTGATTTGGCGGTGGAAATCTTCGGCTTCGTTACCTCGCATGGGTTGGGTTTGGTCGCGGCAGCGGCGCAGGACTTCGAGGGCGGGATCGATTTCGCGTCGTTTACGTTCGCGGACGAGGGTGGCGAACATGCGCCAGACATCTTTCTCGGCCTCGAAGTATTCTTTGCGCTCGCCTTTCCGGATGACGCCACGAACGAGGCCCCAGCCGACGAGTTCCCGGAGGTTGGTGTTGGCATTGCCGCGGCTGATTTTGAGTTCGTCCATGATTTCGTCGGTGGAGAGAGAACGCGGGGAGACGAGGAGGAGGGCGTGAATTTGGGCCATGGTCCGATTGATGCCCCAGGCGTTGCCGATGGCGCCCCATTGGGTGACAAAGTCATCGCGGGCTTGTTGAAGGCGGGGGTCGGACTCCGCCGATGAGGGTGACATGCGGTCAACTTAGGGGGGAGCGAGGCTGAGGTCAAAGCGGATGGGCGGGGCCGAGGGGGGCGTTGGGTGGTGATCCAAGCCATGGGCCGGCGTTTAAGGTTTCTCGATTCTGAGGCGGAGAAATTTCCGGGGTGAGTTTGAGGGAGGCTCGAGTTCCGTGACGGTGACGAGGTTGTCTTGGTTGCTCGCGCCGGTGCTGACCCAGATGTCCTGCCAATGGATGAGGTCTTCGGAGTACTGAACATGATAGACCAAGTTGGGGTCGGGAAATTGACGGAAGGTCAGACCGAGTAAACCGTCGTGCATGCCAATTTTGGGCTGGATGGCAGTGGCGTCATGGATTGTGGGGTTACCGCCGAGGGCATATTCGGCAAGGTTGGTCCATCCATCTTGATCGGGATCGGCGTTAAGGAGTCCTGGGCCCGAGTCGGGGAGGTTGTGCAAGGTGCGCCAATAGGTGAGCCAGGAGCCACGTTGGGTGATTCGAAATTCGGAGAGAGAGGCGGGGTGATTATATTGTCCGCTGAAGCCGACGATGCGGAAGCTGACGGGACCGGAAACAGCGTGGTAATCACTCGAGATGGGCAGGTAACAGGTGAAGGTGACGGGGGTATTGCGAGAGGTTATGCGGGGTGAGGTGTAGATTTGGTTGCCGAGAGCAAAGCCGGAGAGGTTACAAAAGACGGCAAAGCGCCGAGGAGCGTGATAATCAAGTCGGGTGACGGTGAACTGGAGGGTGGCTCCCCGTAGGTCGAGCGGGGCGGCGCTGCTGCCTGGGGCGAGTTGAATTTGCCAGAAGGCATTTTTGCCAAGGGCATCGGCGAGAGTGGAAAGCTCTTCGGTGGCGGGCATGTTTTGCCTCCAGACCAAGGCATTGTCGCCATTTTCGGGGGTGATGCCTGAACCTCGAGTCCAGCCGCTGGTGGTCCAGTTGGGAGCGATTTGGTGGGTGAGGGTCCAGGGAAGGTTTTTGGCTGGGTTGGTGCCGGTGAAGTTGCTTTCGAGGAGAACGGGTGGCTGAGAGGGCCCGGAGATGGTGTCAGGATTTTGCAGGAGTTGGAAATCCATGAGTCGCACAACGTGGCCGATATGTTCGCCGGCAAAGCCGACGAGGCGGAAGGTGATGGGGCCGGTAAGGGCGTTGAAAGCGGAGGTGGCGGGTAGGACAACTTCGAATTGGATGGTGGTGTTGGTCATGCTGATGCGGTCGGAGACGAAAACTTCATCTCCCAAGGCCAAGCCAGAGAGGTTGGTAAAGACGGCAAATCTTCTTGGGGCGTGGAAACCGATGCGATTGACGGAGAAGCGGAGGATGGCGCCGCGCAAGTCGAGGGCAGGGGAACTGGTCGAGGCTGGGGAGAGGGTGATCGTCCAGAACGCGTTTTTGCCAAGGGCATCGGCGAGAGTGGAATTGATCTCGGGGGAGGGCATATTTTGGCTCCAGAAAAGGGCATTATCGCCGGAGGCTGGAGTGATACCGGAGCCACGGGTCCAACCGCTGGTGATCCAACCTGGAGCGATCTGATAGGCGGCGGTCCACGGCAAATTTTGCGAGGGGTTGGTGCCCTCGAAGTTACTTTCGAAGAGGACCCCTGGACCGCCCCCGACATAGAGTCGGAAGATCCGCCAGGAAGCGTCTCCGTCGGCGTCAGCGACGCGGAGATAGAGGAAGTTTTCTCCGCCGACGGTGGGAGTGCCGGAAATGGTAACGGAGGAACCCGAGATCGTGGCGGTGAGTCCGGGAAGGAGGTTGGCGCCGATGAGGGCGACGGAGCGGGTGCCGTCGCCTCCGGTGGTCGAGATGGTGCGGGTGAGAGCCACTCCCGCTTGACCTCCGGCGAGGTTGGGCCCGGTGAGGAATGAGGGCACGGCGTTGAGTGGCTGGTCCACCGGTCGGAGGGTCGCGAAATCGTTGTTGAGGGCGATGAGGGTCTGCCAGCGCGGGGAATGGGCTGGGTTCTGGTCCATGGCTTCGAGTTGTCCCCATTGTCCGAATTTTCCCCAGAAACTACTCGGGCCGACAAAGATGCCGTTGTGCCGAAGGCCTTTGCTCAAGGCCATGTTGTATTGAATGCGTAAGAGTTCGGCAAAGCCAGGCGAGCGATTGAGGGATTCCATGAAGGCGGTAATTCCATCGTCGCGAGAATCCCCACTGTCGAGGTAATCGGTATAGATCGAGGGTCCCCCTTCGTAGGCGACGAGGGGCACGGAGCGACCGAGGGCGGTTTGGACGAGGGCGGGCAATCCGCTGTCGAAACCGCCTCCGATGCCGGTGGCGTCGGGTCCGCCGCCTTGGAGGGTGGCTCCGGAGAAAAGGCGGCGTTTCCATTCAGTGAAAGTTTGGGCGTGGTGACGTTGAAGATCGGTGCTGGTCCAATAATCGGAGGTCATCGGGATGGTGACGGGGCGAGTCGTGGAGCCGACGGTGAAAGTTTCCCCGGTGTAGAACCAGGGATCAGTGGAGTTGGCCTGAGTTTGGGCCTTTTGGTGAACCCAATCTTGGATTCCGTTCCCGAAGTAGGTGGTGGGCGAGGCCACGTCTGCGGTGACGGCTGGGGAAAGGGTGGAACCGAAGGTAGCGATTTCGGAGAGGAACTGCTGGTTGTAGGTGCTGTTTGCGGTGAAGAGGGCCGCTACGCGCACGAGGCGTGAAGTTCCGCCGAACTCCTCTTGGAAGATGCGCCAGACGCGACAAAATTGACGCGCGTTGAAGCGAGCTCGGGTAAGCCCTAAGGCATTGGCTTGTTGTTGAGCCCACTCACCCTGAGGAAAGCTGGAGCCGCCCGACCAGATTTCGTTGCTGAATTCGACCCAGACTTTCAAATCCGAACGGAGAGGCGGGAAGACGGGGTGAGCCTGCGGCGCGGAGTAAGGCTCAAGGCCGTCGCTGCCGAATCGGATGAGTCGGGCCAACTTGCGAATGTAGGTGTCATCGGCGAGGTGAGGCACGCAAACCCAGAGATCGGTTCCAACTTCGTTGGCGAGTTGCACCATGTATTCGTAGGCCGCACCGGTGGGTCGTTGTCCGCTGAAGCCGGAGGCCGGGGCACGGGGGTTGAGGACGCCAATTTGAGAGGAGTGCGAAGGAAGGCGGCGGTCGGACCAGCTGAGTTGGGGACTGGCGTTGGTGGCACCCCAATCCATGAATCGAAGAAAGCGAAGGGGCATATCGCGCAACCGCTGGATGAAAAGGGGATGCCAGAGTTGGCCTTCGAGAGTGGCACTGGTCGGGTTGTTGGGATCGGGAAGCCAGACATGGAGAGAGGTTGGCGGATTGGCTGGATTCACCGCGCGAATTTCGACGTTCAGGGAGGCCGTGGGACCCGCGATTTGATACATGCGACGGCCATTGACGATGGAACCGGTGGCGGGGCCGTTCGATTCGGTGCTGACGAGGGAGCCGGCGGTGAGCCGGATATCGGCGTCGCCAGTCCAGGTGACAAGAACCCGGCCAAGGGCAACATTGGACCGCCGAGGCCAAGAGCTGGGACGATTGAAGTAGTTAGCGTTCGATGGGAAGATTTGGGCGCGAAGGAATCGGCCTGAATTGAGGTAGCGGGGCAACAACGTGGCTGGGTCAAATTGGGGATTGTCCCAGACGAGCAGCTGGGTATCGGCGAGGCTGCCGCCGAACTCGGTCCAAATTCGCGCGGTGAAGAAAGTGTTGGCAAAGGGTGTTGAAGAAAAGTAATTGAAACCATCGAGGCCCATCCCCATGAAGGCGTTGGGGGCGGGTTGGGCATGAGTTGGGGAGGGCGGGAAGGTGGCGACGAGACTGGCTAAAAAAGCTAGAAAAGTTGGAAATATCCGAAGGTTGGACATTGAAGGAGTTTGAAAAATGAGGAGGGAAAGCAGCAAGGCGGGGGGGATCGAAGCGTTTCAAAGACGGGTTGTTTTTCGAGTGACCTGGGGTCTCGCCGAGGGTGGAGGTGAGCGTTTCTGTGGGTGGTTCGGGGGTGGGTGACTTTTCGCTTTCCGCTCCTGGAGGTGACTGCTAAACCGCTGGGGCATGCAAATTTCTGAAGCGCACGAGGGGGACGTGTTGGTTCTCCGACCGGAGGGAGATATCGACCTCCACCACTCTCCCAAGCTCCGAGCGTTGCTTCAGGCCAAGGTGAAGGAGAAGTGTCCGAAGCTCCTGGTGGATTTCACGGCGGTCCCATACATTGATTCGTCTGGGTTGGCGACGTTGGTGGAGTATTTTCAGGGGTCGCGGGCGTATGCGGGGAAGTTGGCGTTGGCGGGGCTCAATCCGCGGGTGCGGTCGGTGTTTGATTTGGTTCGTTTGACCGAGATTTTTTCCATTCACGATTCTTTAGAGTCGGCAAAGCAGAGTCTGGCCTGAGGCTGATGCGAGGAGACCGACGCAGGTGAAAGGATATTTCCAACTTTGCGGAGATATTCTGTTTTGGCTGTTTGTGGCTCCGCTGACGGGGCGTTGGTTTAGTTTTCGTGAGTGTGTGCGCCAGATGGTGCGGATTGGGGTGCAGGCGCTGCCGATGTCGAGCTTAACGGCCTTGAGCATTGGGCTGACGTTGGCGATGCAGAGTGCCCAGGAGTTGATCAAGCTGGGTGCGGAGGCTTATGTGCCGGATTTGGTGTCGGTTTCACTGTTGCGAGAGTTGGGCCCGTTGTTGACGGGGGTGATTGTGATTGGTCGGAGCGGGTCGGCGGTGGCGGCGGAGCTCGGGACGATGAAGGTGTCCGAGGAGATTGAGGCGTTGCAGGTGATGGCGATCAATCCGGTGCGGTATTTGGTGATTCCGCGGGTGGTGGCGATGTTGGTGATGCTTCCGGTGCTGGCAATTTTTGGCAATTGCGTGGGGATGTTTGGGGGGTGGTTGATCTGTCATTTCAGCCTGGATATGAGCACGGCGGCTTACATCATTCATTGCACCGACCGAGCGACAGCGTGGGATTTGTATTCGGGTCTGATCAAGGCGTTTGTTTTTGCCTGGATTATCATCACGATATCGTGCCATGCCGGTCTGTCGGTGGAAGGAGGGGCCGAAGGGGTGGGGCGGAACACGACAAGCTCGGTGGTGTTGGCGTTGATCTCGATGCTGGTGGCGAACGCTATTCTGACCACCATTTTCTTTATTCTCTTGTGAACGCGGCGACGGACAAGGATGCGGAGGCGGTTCCGGTTAAAGACCGAGGAGAACCGATTCTGGAGGTAACCGACTTGGTGAGGAAGTTTGGCAATCGGGCGGTGTTAAACGGGATTAGTTTCAAGGTGTATCGGGGGGACACGCTGATCATTATGGGAGGGTCGGGTTGCGGCAAGAGCACGTTGTTGAGGCATATCAACGGGACGCTCCGACCGACGTCGGGTTCGGTGAAACTTTTCGGGGAGGAATTGACCACCAAGTCGGAGCCTGAACTGGACAAAATCCGACGCCGGTTTGGGATGAACTTTCAATTTGGAGCGTTGTTTCAATCGCTGACTGTGGGGGAGAACATCGCACTACCGATTTTGGAACACAGCAAGGTGGACCCTGGGATCATCGACTTGGTGGTGAAGATGAAGTTGGAGTTGGTCGGGTTGACAGGGTTTGAAAACTTCAAGCCAGCGGAAATTTCCGGGGGGATGCGGAAACGGGTGGGTCTGGCCCGGGCGGTGGCCCTCGATCCGGAGTTGCTGTTTAGTGACGAGCCGACCTCAGGGTTGGACCCGGTGATGACGGCGGTGATTGATCAATTGACGATGGATTTGACGCAAAAGTTGGGCATGTCGGCGGTGGTGGTGTCGCATGACATGACCAGTGCCTTCCGCATTGGAACCCGGATGATCATGCTGGGGACCGGACCGCACCAAGGGAAGATCATTGCGGAGGGGACGCCCGAGGAAATCCGGGCCAATCCGAATCCGATGCTTCAACAGTTCATTCGGGGCGAGGCGGATGGGCCCATTCCGTTGAAACTTTCCAAAGACGACTACATCAAACGCCTGATTGGCTAGACCGCCCATGAAAAATAAAAATGCCTCCGATTACCTTGTGGCCGCGACGGTCATTGTGTGCAGCCTGATTGTCTTGGCTGCGCTGACGCTGGCCCTGACCGACATCACGCTGTTGACTCCCGAGCGGGAGCGACAGATTGACTTTGCCTCGGTGACGGGAATTCGGGTCAACTCCCAGCTCCGCTACGCTGGCGCTCCGGCGGGGCGGGTGACGGGAATCCGGATTCTTTCGCACGAGGAAAAGATGCAGGCGGCCGCAGAGGGTCGAAAGGAGGCGAATGTTCGGGTGACGGTGGCGATTGACAAAGGGATCCCCGAGCTGACCGACGGTTTGCGGGCGACGATTGAATCGGATTCGTTGCTGTCGGAAAAATTCGTCAATTTGAATCCGGGCCCGTTGGACGCGCCGGCCTTGGCGAACACCGCGATCATTGACGGTTCACGGGCCATTTCGTTGAACGAAGTGATTGATGCGGGCTATCAAGCGATCTCGCGGGTGGACGAGATTCTGGAAGATTTGCGGGAGAAGAATCCGGATCTAGGGGAGAACATTCATTCCGTGATCACCGATGTGCGGCAGTTGACGGCGAAGGGTTCGGACTTGGTTTCCAAGACGAACACGTTGTTGGATGACAACTCGGCCAAGATCTCCCGGTTATTGGACAATGCTGACCGATTGACCTCTAGTTTGAAGGTGACGGCAGACAATCTCAAGGTGGTGTCGACCTACGCCAAGTCGCTGATGTACACCCTGGCCGATAAGCCTTGGCGCTTGATTTGGGGTGGAAAGACCCCACCGCTGCCGCCAGAAGAGGAGATTCTGCGCAGTTCGCAGCCGGTGCCCATTGCCACCCCGCCGCCCGGTCCGGGCAAATGAGAGGCTTCCATGGGCCAACGTCCTGACGATGGCTATTCGGTTTTGCTCAGCGCGGCGCGATCGCTGATGCGGGCGGCGGATATTCCGGCGTTGATTGACAGCATTTTGGTTCGAGCCAAGGCGGTGGTGGGAGCGGAGGCGTGCTCGATCATTCTGCCCGATGCGGCCACGGGCGACTTGGTGATTCATTCGGCCCAGGGCAATGCGGCACCGGTCCTCGGAGCAACGCGGATTCCCAAGGGGGCAGGCATTGCCGGGAAGGCCTTTATGGAGAAGCGGACGATCAACCTATCGGATCTGGCTTCCAACCGGGATCATTACAAGGGGGTGGATCAGCAGACCGGTTTCATTACCCGATCGATGTTGACCGTGCCGCTTTTGAAAGGAGACGAAGCGTTGGGGGTGCTCCAGATGCTCAACCCGGAAGGCCGGGATAAGTTTGGACCGGAGGATGAGGCGTTGGTGGAGGGCTTGGCCACGCTGATTGTCACGGCCTTGACCCGGCTGGAGGAACAGAAAAGGTTGGTGCGTGAAGCGCGGGAGCAAGAGGAACTGCGGTTGGCTGAAGAGATTCAGGCGGCCTTCCTCCCTCCGCCGTCCCTCGGTTTTGAGCAGGCGTTGATCGAGACATTTTCGCAGTCGGCCAAACAGGTTGGGGGGGATTTTTCGTTTGCTTTCCCGACGCCAGGCGGTGGGGTTCTGGTGGGGCTGGGCGATGTGGCGGGCAAAGGGATTCCCGCGTCACTGACGATGGCCCGGACGACAGCGAAGATTGAGGCTTTGGCTCCCTTGGTGGGTGACGACCTTGGGACGTGGGTGGGCCGATTGAATGAGTCGCTGACCGGACATTTGATTGCCGGTCGGTTCATCGCGGCGACGTTTTTGTTGGCGAACCCGGAGAAGGGGATGGTGCAGGTGGTAACGGCTGGTCAATTTGGTCCCTTGGTGGGGGACGCGTCGGGGTGGGAGGAGCCGGAGGTCCCGTCGCAGTTGCCGCTGGGAGTGTTTGGGGGGTTCAGTTATGTGGCAAAAACGTTTCCACTTCAGCCGGGGCAGAACTGGCTTCTTTACTCGGATGGGATTGCGGAGGCGCGCAACGTTCGGGGTGAAGAACTTGGGCGAGGGGGAGTTCGGTCGAGTTTGCCGAAGAATCTTTCGGTTCCTGGAACCATGGATGCGGCAATCGAGGTATGGCGAACTTTCACGGAGGGAGCGCCGCAGCATGATGATGCTTCGATTTTGTTGCTTCATTGGCGGGGCCCTTCCCCGCCCGAAGAGCTTCGCATGGAGTGCGAGACGGCAAAGCTTTGTCGGGGTCGAGAGTTTGTGGAAGCGTGGGCTCACTACGCTGGCTATGACGACTTGACGGTGGGCCAGATTGTCTTGGCGTGTGACGAGGCGGCGACCAATGTGCATCGTTACGCCTATGGTCATCAACCCGGCCCGCTCGGGTTGCGGGCGAGGATTGAAGGGGAGCAGCTTGTCTTCATCCTTGAAGATGAGGGGGTTCCGTGTGATCCGGCCAAGATCAAGGGAAGGGAACTGAGTGATCTCCGGCCTGGAGGGCTCGGCTCGTTCATTCTGGGAGCGACGTTCCAGACGGTTGACTATCAGCCGAGAGAGAAGGGAACGGTGCTGACGTTGAAGAAGGACCTTCCCCGACGGCGACAATCGGCTTGCTGAGATTGCGACAATTCAGCAACGTTCCGGGAGGGCAGTTTCCCTGGTTAGGGGAACGAGCCCGAAACTCCCAACCGTGTGAAGATCACTTTTTGGGGCACTCGGGGCAGCATCCCCACGCCGTCCACCTCGACTTTTGAAACCCAGCGTTACGGGGGAGATACCACCTGTCTTTCGGTGGAATCGGGAGATCTTCTGCTGATTTTGGATGCGGGATCGGGGTTGCGTCTGTTGGGTTTGGATTTGCTGAAGCGACCGAGACCGCTCCGGGCGACTTTTTTGTTTAGTCATCTGCATTGGGATCACATTCAGGGCTTCCCATTTTTTATGCCGGCGTTTTATTCCGAGAACAGTTTTCGGCTTCTTGGACCACCACTGGCTCCGAACGGGAGCGCGGAGGTCTGCACGCTGGAGCGGGCGCTGAGGCGGCAACAGGATGATCTGAGTTTTCCGGTGACGCTGGAGGACATGTCCGCCGGGTTGGCCTTTGGAGATTTGCCTGCCGAGCGTTTGGAACTGGTGGGGGCGGGCGTGACTTTACGGATTCGTTGGGCGCCGCTGAAGCATCCAGGAGGCTGTTATGGGTATCGGATCGAGGAACATCGGGAGGGTCGGCCTCCGGGGATTTTTGCGTTTTGCACCGACACCGAGAATGGAGGTGAACTGAATCCCTCGGTGCAAAGTCTGGCGGAAGGGGCGGCTGTCTTGGTTCATGACGCTCAGTATTCGCCGGATGAATATGTGGGCAAAGGAGGGCATGATCACATTGGGTGGGGTCACTCGACTTGGGCGCAGGCGTTGGAGGAAGCCAAAGCGGCCGGGGTCCCGCGACTTTATTTGACGCACCATGATCCGCTGCACGATGACAGTCGACTGGCGTTGTTGGAGCGGGAGGCCGCGGAGGCGGCTCAGAAAGATGGGATTGAGGTGCGAGCCGCGGCGCAGTTCATGTCGCTTGAGATTTGAGGTGAGTCGGGAGGATCGGGCTGGAGCTCAACCGGTGAGGGCAGCCCGACCGGGATAGGGTGCGGTCGCATTGGTCAGGACTCATCCGAGCCGGCTTCAGCGCCAGGAATCTGGATGAGGAAAGAGAAGCCGGATCCTCCGTGACCGTTTTCCACGCGGTAGAGGATCCGATTGACGCCGCGCTGGAAGCGGACTTTGCGGAAGCCTTCATTGGGCCGCCAATTTTTGAG
>JBDNCR010000100.1:0-6436 GCA_046719555.1 Verrucomicrobiia bacterium
CACCCCTCGAAAGACCACCGCCTCGTTCAACGCCCACGCCCGCGCCACCGTCTTCCTCCCGCGCCTTACCGCAATCGTCAAAGCCATCCGGTCACTCGTCACATAATCCCCCGCCAAAACCCGGGGTAACATCGTTCCCACCTCCTCCCGCCGCACCGACGTCAAAAAACCAAGCGACCCCAGGTTCACCCCCAAAATCGGCACCTCAGACCCAATCATTCGTCGCGCCGTCTCCAAAATCGTCCCATCCCCGCCCCCCACAATCACCAAATCCACCCGCTCCCCCGCCAAATCCGCCCGATCAAACGTCTCTGCCTTTCCCGGAGCCAACGCCTTCCGCCACCGCGCTTCGACCCCAAAACGGCTAAAAACCGCTGCCAACTCCGACCGCACCGCTTCCGCCGCCGGCTTCCCTGCGTTCAACACCACCGTCACCCGCCGGATCGTTTTTGTGCCCATAACAGAAATTCACGGTTCCCGTCGCCCCCCGGAATCGGCGAGGTCAACACCGGAAACGTCTCCCAAACGCCACCCGCACGCAATGCATTTTCCACCCGCCGCACCGCCTCGCGATGCCCCTCCGGATCCTTCACCACCCCTCCCTTCCCCACCCACCTCGGCTCCAGCTCAAACTGCGGCTTAACCAAAACCACCAAATCCGCCCCTGGCGTCGCCAACGCCCCCAGCACCGGCACCACCTTCGCCGCCCCAATAAAGGAAACGTCCACGGCAATAAACCCAAAACAACCTCCCACCACCTCCACCCTCAACTCCCGTGCATTCAACCCCTCCAAAACCCGCACCCGCTGATCCTCCCGAATCCGCAAAGCCGTCTGCCCATGCCCCACATCCACCCCCACGACCTCCGCCGCACCCCGTTGCAACAAACAATCCGTGAACCCTCCCGTCGAAATCCCAACGTCCAAACAGCGACGCCCCGCCACCTCAATTCCAAAATGTTCCAAAGCTGCCTCCAACTTCAACCCGCCGCGCCCCACAAACCTCTCTCCTTCCCCCACCTCCAACACCGCTCCCGGCTCCACCCCCATCGACGCCTTCCCCGCCCGTTGACCATCCACCGTAACCTGACCACTGATAATCAAACGCCTCGCTTGCTCCCGGCTCCGGACCAATCCCCTCCGCACCAGGGCCACATCCAGCCGTTCCATCCTCCTCCTTACGCCATATCCTCCGGCCGGATATCCAAGCACTCATCATGATCCTCCCAGATCATCGTTGGAAACACCTCCGGCACCAACATCGGCAGCACCTGCTCCACCAACTCAATCCACATCTCGGTCCCTCGCTGTGCCGCCCGATTAAACACCTCCTCATAATCCCCCGAAGCCGCCCGTTGCCGCTCATCCCAGTGCGCCACCTCGTGCAACTCCCCATATTGCTCCGCCCAGCTCCGCACCCGTTGCTGCGCATCGTCCGGCAAATCATCCACCCCCCTAACCGTCCCGTCACAGAACGGACAAATAAAGCCCCGCTCCAACACATCCCGCGTGAATAACGGCACCATCGGAGCTCCGCAGCACACCGCCGCCTCATACCCCTCAGGCACTCGCGCGTGACGCGCAATCCGTAAACCCCGCTGATGACAGGTCTGGGCCGCTAACCTCAGCAACCCCGACATCGGATGCGACCCCCGCCAAATTCCGCCATTCATCTGACCCAACAATTGCGCCATGAACCGCGCCAGGGTCGGGTCATCAAACCCATCAAAAAACAGCCGATACTCCTCCCATAGCCGATCCAGCGCCTCCCGATCTTCCTCATGCATCATCCCTCACCCTCCTCTCGTCCTTGCGGCGACTTCCACCTCACCGCACCCAATCCACCTTTCACGCCCCCGGAGCAGCTTGCCCGTTCGATCCGTTGGCTTCCCCTCCACCCGCTCCATTGCCCCCATCCGCCTTCGCGGCCGGACGCGGCAACGGTGCCGGCGGAATGGCCCGTAACTCAGACTGCGTCCAGGGCTGGGTTCGACCTCCCGACTCCTCCCGAATCGCGGCAATACCCTCCGGATAAATTGGCCCGGCACTATTTCCCCACTCCTGACGAATATACGTCAGGATGTAAGCGATCTGATCATCCTTCAAATTCAGATTCGGCATGTTCCCATTGTAATTGTTGCCTCGCACCTGAATCGGTCCCTGCAACCCATGAATCAGCACCTTGGCCAAATGATTCTCACCCCACCCCTCCGTGCTCAACACCCATTCCGATCCCGCCAGCGGCGGATATTGACCCGGAACCCCCATGCCAGTCGCCTGATGGCACGAAGCACAATTCGCCGTATACAACCGGCGCCCTACCGCAATCACATCAATCTCTTTCGGAGCGGCCCCCGTCACCGGTCCCCACGTCACCTGCCGCTCACTAAAGACATCCCCCTGAAAACCACCGCTGAACGCCATCAAATAGCCCCCGCAAATAAACACAAAAACAAACAACGCCAAAGTCAGCCAGAATGGCACCGGCTCCATCCCCTCCTGCGGCTCCTGCTTCTCCCGCAGAATCGACTCATGGACCTGCTGCAAATCCATGTCATGCTGCTGATAATCCAGGTTAAACTCTTCGGGGGCTCCCCCGTTCGGCTCGCGCTCACTCATGGCTGTTCGGGGATTTCCGGCAATTCATAACTCCGATTCAACGACAAAAGATAAGCGACCAACGCCTCCGCCGCGTAAGTTGGCACAATTTCATAATCCGGCGGAAGCCGATCATGCGGCTCTGGAATCCGGAACCCATTGGGAGACGGCTGATTCACAATCTTCTGCACCCGGTAAAGGTATCGGTAGGGTGCCATCGTTGATCCCGGTGACATCGCCTGCGGATCATACAAATGCTGATGATGCCACAACGCACTCGGCTGCCGTTGACCAATATTCGACAAATCCGGCCCAGAACGCATCGTTCCCAAAAACACCGGTCGCTCCCAAAGATAATCCCGCGGCACGGTCCTTCGCGCACCCCAACCCCGCGCCAAGTCGGACCCCTGATCCTCGCCTCGCACCTGTTGAGTGTGGCAATAAATACATCCAGACGCGGCGTAAACCACCCGCCCCTCCTCGGCCAAGCCCGACAACGGCGGAGGCAACATCTGACCCTCATCATTCACAAACGGTTCCAACCGCCCAATCTGGAAATACGGCGCAATCACCAACCCGCCCCACGCAAACGCAAACGTGGCGAAAATTCCCACAAAAATAACCGGCAACCGATTCACGCGCCCTCTCCCGTCTTGCTGGCGAATAACGTCGGACCCTTCTGGGCTCCCCCAATTCGGGCAATCATCATCACAAACAGCACCGCAAACGCCACATGACCAACCGTGATCAACAGCCCCGATGCCGTCCGCATCCAACGGAACGGATCAACCAGCGAAAGAACCGCCATGAAATTGATCTCCGCATCATTCAAGGCCAATCCCTGGATCACTCCCCCAATCGAAAGCACCCCCACCATGAAAATGATCCCAATCGCCGTGCACCAGAAATGCACCTTGATCAGCTTGGCCGATGGCCACTCCCAACCCACCAGCCGCGGCACAATATAATACATCGAACCAAACATGATCATCGTAAAAAACGCGTAGAGACCCAAATGAGCGTGACCAATGGTGTAATCGGTAAAATGGGTAATCTTGTTCAAACTACGGACCGCCATCGAACTGCCCTGCAAACTCGCCACCGTGTAGGCCATCGCCCCAAAGACCACAAACCGTAACGTCGGACTCGAGGCAAGCATTCGGAAATTACCCCGCATGGTCATATGGTGATTGATCGCCGTCGTGATGACCGGAATCACCATCATAAAGCTCGCCACAATTGAGGCCGTCGTAATCCAGACCGGCAACGGCCCCCCAATCAAATGATGCCCGCCGTTCCACGAATAAAACAAAGCTAACGACCAAAATCCGAGAATCGACAGGTAATAACTGTGCACCGGACGTCCCGTCACCTTCGGGATGAAATAATAGGCCGCAGCGAGACCAACGGGAGTGAACCATAACCCCAGAGCATTGTGCCCATACCACCAATTGATGATGGCCTGCGTCGAGCCCTGAACCGGAGTGAGAATAAGCATAATGTTCGCGGTGGCATAAAGCCACGGGAACCAGAAAAGCGCCGCAAACAAATACCATTGAGAAACATAAATATGCCCCGGCTTCCGGTTGACGAACATATCGATGGCCCAAATGGACACCAGCGCATAAGCCGCAAACAAAATAAAGGTCACATACGACGGAAACTCCAACCACTCAATCGACGTCCCCTGCCCTCCCAAGATCGCCAGGATCCCCACCGAAATCCCCAGGTTCCACAACACCCCCGCTCCCAAAATCAACTTCTGATTCCGCAACGGAACCCGGCACAACCGCGCCATCAACCAGATCGCCACCCCTAAAGCCGCTGAGCTCGCCCAGCCATACGCCACCGCGTTCAAGTGCGCCGGACGAACCCGTCCAAACGTCAGGAAACTCCACTCGTCCAAAAAACCCGGCGTGTGCAGCTTAATACTCGCAATCAACGCAAGCAACGTCCCAATCAAAAGCCAGAAAATTGCCGATCCAAAAAAGACCAGAACCGGCACCCGGCAAGATGCGTCGATGGCCGCACGCTCCATCCGAGACGCTACCTCGGGAACATTAGGATTGATCGGAGTCATGAGCAGTGCTCCCGTTCCGACCGCCCGGACCGGTCGGATCCACTCTGCCGCGTTCCGGGAAAGAAATCCGTTTGCGCACCCACCGGCTCGTCACCATCAAAGATGACCTCGGCCGATTTCTCCAGGTTCCGATACTGCCCGCTCCTTGCCGCCCAATACAAAGCCAACAAGGCCGATCCACCCAGCGCCAGCATCGCCAACCCCAACATGATGAAATAGGGTAAGAACGTTTCCATAATTAGGTTCCCGGAACCGGCGGGGGCGGGGGGGTTACATTCGACGGAGCCAACTCCGCTGGCTGAATTTCCGGGCCGGCCTGCACCGGCTTGCGACGAAGCGCCCGCACCTCCAGCTCCATCGCCCGCTCAATCGGAATGTGAGCCACCCCCGCCGCCTGATCCACCCAACCCGCCTGCCCCAGCCTCGCCGCATCCGCTGCCCGAACCTCCGCCAAAGCTGTTGCCCGCTTCAAGGCCCGCTCCTCTTCATACGCCGCGTCAGGCGCCGTCCCCGCACGATCCAAAACATAGACAACCAACGCCGCAAATAACCCAAAACCCAGTAAGGCAAAGATCACCCCAGGCCAAGGCGAAGGGGTTGAAGAAGAATTCGGGGCAGTCATGAAACCAACTAGTTCGTTAAGGTTACCGATTCATACAGCCGCGGATCACGCGCAGGAAAGAGGCTCCCTTTCGTTAGCGATCGCAGAAACAAAAAGGCAAAAAACGATACCAACGCCACCAGGCAAAGCAAATCGAGCGCGTGGAACGATACCCCCGTGATCTCCTTCGCGTTCACCTGCTTCTGTGGCATCACAATCCAAAAAAGGTCCACCGCCTGGAACACCAAAATCCATCCCGCCGCAAAACAAAGACGAATCGGATCCCGCTTGGCCGGTTGCGTGATCAAAAGGAAAAAGGGGATAAAGAAATGCCCGAACACCAACACGATACTCAAAATTGCCCAGGATCCCGTATTCCGATTCTGGAAGAAAATGGTCTCTTCCGGAATGTTGGCGTAATACTGCAACATATACTGCGAGAACGCGATGTAGGCCCAGAAAACGGTGAAAGCAAAGAGCAACTTGCCCATGATATGATTATGCTCCACCGTCATCACGCCCGCCAAGTGCCCCGTCTTCCGCAGAGTGTTGGCGATGAGAATCAACAGAGCCATCGAAGATTGCGCTGCTCCCGCAAAAATATACACGCCCCACATGGTGGAAAACCAATGGAAGTCCAAGCCCATCAGCCAATCCACCGCCGCCAACGTAATCACCAACACAAACAGGAAAATGCCGCCGTAAGAAATCTTCCGCAGCAACAGGTTCCGCTCCGGATTCCCATCCTTGTCTTGCGCCATCGAAACCGCCCGCAAGGAAAACGCCAACGCCGTCAAAATGACAAAGTAGGCGATGGCCCGGCCGTAGAAAAAGGTGTGGTTCAGATAACCGCGCTTGCCGTCCAGCAACACATCGTAACCCTCCTTCATCGTCCACCATTTCCACAAATCGCCCATGACAAAGAGGAACGGAATGAAAAACAACGCCAGCCACGGAGCCAGACACGCCAGGTGCTCCAAAATCCGCCGCACCACCACCGACCAGTCCGCATCCACCGCGTGATGCACCAAGATCCAGAACAGCGCACCGCACACGATGGCAAAGCAATACGAATAGGCCACCAACCAGGAAAAGGCGAACTGCTTTGGGTTCGCCACTCCTAGCACCGCCACGCCGATGAAAGCCAAAATCGACAAA
>JBDNCR010000101.1:0-6426 GCA_046719555.1 Verrucomicrobiia bacterium
ACCAACGCCGCGTATCCCCAATTCCCAAATCCCCAAACCGCCGCAAGGCAAACACCGGACAAAACAAACCCGCTCGTCGTCGTTGTCCGCTCATGCCTCCCCCGCCAATTCTCGAGACCGCCGCGCCGCCGCCCGGACCGCCTCTGCCATCAACCCCGCAAGCCCAAGAGCCTCCATTCGGATCAACGCCGCCTCAGTCGTGCCCCCTTTGCTGGTCACCTGCGCCGCGAGCGCCTCCGGACTCCCCAGCCCCTCCAAAACCATCGCTGCCGCTCCACGCGCCGTCTGCGCCACCATCCGCAACGCCTCCTCCTCATCCAAACCCTCCTCCGCACCCGCCTTCGCCAACGCCGCAAAAATCTTGAAAAAATACGCCGGACCCGACCCGCTCACGGCCGTCACCGCATCCAACGCCTCCTCCTTCACCTGAACCACCCGACCCACGGCCCCAAACAAACGCTCCACCCAATCCCGCTCCGCCTCCCTCACCGTCCCGGTGGCCGCATACGCCGTCATCCCCTCATTCACCAACACCGGCGTGTTCGGCATCACCCGCACCACCCGCGCCGCCTCACCCAAAACCTCCAAATAACGCCGCAGAGGCACCCCTGCTGCAACCGTCACCCACAAAGGCGAACCCGCCACCGGACCCAACTCTCTCAACACCCCGACCACCTGATTTGGCTTCACCGCCAACACAATCACCTCGGCCCTCCCGACCACCTCCGCCCCATCCTTCGTCCAACGCGCCCCCGGCGCTGCACCCGCGAACCCTTCTCGGGCCAACTCGGTCTGATCCACCCCAACCAAATCACCGGGCAAGGCCAAGCCAGCTCGAAGCACCCCCCCCGCCAGCGCGCACCCCATCTTTCCGGTTCCCACCAACACAATCTTCATTTTGGCACCTTCATCTGAAACGGGGGTATCCGAACCAACACCCCCTCCCCATCACCATCGCGGCAAAGATACGCCCCCTCCGCCACACTGTCGCTGTCCAGCAAGTGATAACTGTTGTACTGGAACCGATCCCCGGGCGTCAACCGGGGGAACTGTCCCACCACCCCATCCGCCTCCACCACCATCTTCTGCCCTCTGGCATTTGTCACCACCCATTTCCGGCCCAAAACCGTCACCACCTTCACACTATCATTGTGAATCGTCACATAATACGCAAACTGATGCGGACGATTCGGCGGCGCACTCGGATTGGCCACATACTCCACCCGGTCCACACTCACCCAAAGACCCGGCAACTCGCGGTAACTCTCCACGCCCCGTGTCTATGCCCTAGCCCCGGTCCCTTTCAAGCCTTCCCTTCCTCCTCCTCGTTTCACCCCTGCCCTCCCGCCTCACTCCACTCCGGGCAACTCCACAAAAAACGTCGAACCCTTGCCCACTTCACTCCGGCACCCCACCCGTCCTCCCATCGCCTCGGCCAAACTCCGCACCAAACTCAACCCCAACCCCGCCGAATGCTCCTGCCCCCGAGCCTTCACCTCCCCGCGCCGATACGGCTGAAACAAATTCCCTTGCGCCTCCGGCGACAAGCCCGGCCCCTCATCCACCACCTCAATCACCACCTTACCCTCCTCTCGCCGCACCAACATTCGAATCGTTCCCCCTTCCCTCGAATACTTCACCGCGTTGGAAAGATAATTGGTCAGAATCTGCCGTAAACCGATCCGGTCGGCCCGTACCACCACCCGTCCCGACGGCATCTCCATCTTAACTTCGATCTGTTTGGCCCGCGCCGAAATCTCCAGAGCCTGCCGCGCAAACCCACACGCCTCCCCCACCTCCACCGGCTCAGACTCCAATCGGATTTGCCCCGCCTCCAGCGCATCCGCATTCAACAAATTCTCCGCCAGCGTTAACATATGCTCCGCCTCAATCCCCAACCCCTCCAACCAAGGCACCTGCTCCGGTCCGGGCGCACTCCTCACCAACTGCGAAACCGCAATCACATTCCCACAAAAACCCCGCATGTCATGCGACACCATTCCAATAAACCGGTTCTTCTCATCATTCGCCCGCTTCAACCCGTCCCGCATCTGCTTCAACTCCAAATGCGTTCGCACCCGCGCCAACAACTCCAGCAACCGAAAAGGCTTCGTGATGTAATCCACCGCACCCAACTGCAACCCGGCCACCACATCCTCCGAATCCGAACGCGCCGTGATGAACATCACCGGAATCTCCTCCGTCTTGGGATTCGCCTTCAACCCGCGAATCACCTCAAACCCGTCCATCCCCGGCATCATGATATCCAACAAAATCAAATCGACCGAACGCCTTGCCAGAATCTCGAAAGCCCTCGGCCCGCTCGTGGCGGAAATCACCTCATGCCCACCCCCAACCAAATGACCCGCCAACACCTGCAAATTCTCAGGCACATCATCCACAATCAAAACCGTCGCCTTCCCCTTGCGCCTTTCCTCACCCCATTTCATACTCCACTCCCCCCATCTTCCTGGCCAAACACCGGCGCCAAACCTCGCAAGGTCTCCTCCATCTCTGCCATCGAAAACCGCCGGGCCTGACCCAAAAGCCGCCCCGCGCAATCCCGCAACCCCTCGTGCCCCCCCGCCTCCGCCAGCCCCTCCAAATCTCGCGCAAACGCCTCCACCTCCCCCAGCACCGGTGCCTCCAAAAGCTCGCGCCACCGCTCCGCCAAACCTTCAACCCCTGAAGGCCACGGACCCCTCAGAGACCCTCCTGTCATCTCTTGAGGTCGACTGGGTCCCGCCCCATTCCCCCGCTCGGTTGTTCTCGGCGGAAGATACCGCCGCAACTGCCCCGCCAAATCATCCCGACTAATCGGCTTCCGCAAAAAACCGTCACAAATCGGCTTCAAATCGGCCTCCTCACTCTGCATCGCCGAAGCCGTCACCACAATCACCGGAATCGTTCGCAACTCCGGATTCCGTTTCAACTCCCGCGTCGCCTGCAACCCATCCATCACCGGCATCCGCACATCCATCAAAATCACATCGGGCCGCTCCCTCTCGGCAATCTCCAACGCCTCCCGCCCATGGCACGCCTCCAGCAAAACATGGGCCGTCCCATGAAAAAACGCCCGAATCAGATCCCGGTTCATTACCATATCATCCACCACCAAAACCCGAGCTGGTGCCAAATCCCCCAGCGCAAACACCGGCCGACTCCCCAGACTTGGACCATCCGGCATGGCCGCATCGGACGAAGACACCTCCGGAAAATGAAACCGAAAGGTGCTCCCTCGCCCCGGCTCACTACTCAATTCCACCCGACCCTTCATCATCTCCGTCAATCGCCGCGTGATCGTTAACCCCAGCCCGGTGCCCCCATACTTCCGTTGGCTTTGCCCCGACTGTTGTGAAAAAGCCTCAAAAATTCGCTCCTGCTCAACCAACGGAATCCCCACCCCCGTATCCGCCACCTCCAACGTCACCGCCCACGTCCCCTCCGTCATTCCCGCCTCCCCGCGCACCCGAATCGTCACCCCTCCCACCTCCGTAAACTTCAACGCGTTACCCACCGAATTGAACAAAATCTGTCGCAGCCGCACCTCATCCAACAACAGATTCCGCGGCAATCCTTCCGCCACCTCCACCCTCAACTCCAACCCCTTCTCCTCCGCCCGCTGCGAAAAAATGTGCCGCACATCCTCCAACACCACCCTCACATCCACCGGTTCATACTCCAACGACAACTTTCCCGCCTCAATCTTCGACAAATCCAGAATATCATTGATCAACGCCAACAGCGTCCGCCCGGACGAACTAATCGCCTGCAAATAACTCCGCTGCCGCTCCCCTTCCACCAGTCCCGATAACAACTCGGAAAAGCCAAGAATCGCGTTCATCGGCGTCCGAATCTCATGCGAAACATTGGCCAAAAACTCACTCTTCGCCTTGTTGGCTACCTCCAACGCCCGCATCGCCTCCTGCAAAGCCGCCTCCGCCTTCTTCCGATCCGTAATGTCCCGCACCATCCCCTCATAAAACAACGGCCGCCCTGCCTCGTCCCGAATCAACCTCGCATTCTCATTAATCCACACCGTCGTCCCATCCGCGCACCACACCTCCGACTCAAAATCCTTCACCACCCCCTGAGTCTCAATCAGATTCTGAAACTCCGCCCGACGCTCCGGCCGCACATAAATATTCGTCGCCTGCACCATCGCCTTAAAAAACGCCTCCTTCGACGGATACTTGTAAATCTTCGCCAACGCCTCGTTCGCCTCCACATACTCCCCCTGCAACGAGGTCCGGAAAATCCCGTCCACCGACCCCTCGAAAATACTCTGATAATTTCGCCCCGCCTGAATCAACTCCCGCGCCACCGTATTGAAGGCCTCCCCCACCTCCCCCAACTCATCTCGCGCCGACAAATCCACCAAAATATCCCCCTCGCCCCGCCCCATCCGTTCTGTCGCCTCCTTCAACGCTCCCACCGTTCCCAAAATCGACCGATAAAACCCCAACCACAAATACACCGCCAACATCACCGCCGCCAACGCCACCGCCGTTAACCCAAACAACTCCCCCCGCAACCGTTCCGCCCGAAACCGCAACACCGTCTCCAGCTGCTCCGCCGCCCGATCCCATAACCGGCTCTGACTGCTCAGCGCCAGCGCCACCGCATTCAAAAACTGCTCCGACCGAAACCGCTCCCGACTCTCCACCATCGCCAAACCTCCCAATTGTCCCACCACCCCTTCCACCGCCGAAACATACTGTGCCAAAGGCTGATCAATCGCCGCCTCCACCGTCCGCGACGGATTACTGGATGCCGCAATCTCCAGACCGCGCCGCACCTTCTCCAGATTACTCCGCAGCAGCCCCCCATCCGTCACCAACCCATGAACATCCTCCTCGCTTAACTTCACCCCCTCCGAAGCCCGCCGCGCCACCAAGCTCCGCGCCCGCGCCAACAACGATCCACTCTCCGGTAATTTCAGCAGAATCGCATCCATCAGATAATACGAATCCAAATCGGGATCCAAAATCAGCGCACTCCGATCCCCCACCAAAGCCATCAGCCGCGCCACCTCCTGCCGCAACCGCTCAAACTGCTGATCACTGATCTCCGGCGTCAGCCCCGCCAATTGTCCCTTCAGATCCTTCCACGTCGCCATCAGCACCCGGGCCCGCTGCGCCGTTCCCAGCCGACCTCCCAACCGACGATCCACCGACGCCAACCGCTCCATCCACTGATCAATCTCACTCTGTCGCACCGGATAGTGCTCCATCGCGAACGGCTCACCCTCCAAATAAGCCCGCGCCAACGACATCGCCTGCGGCAACTCGTCGTGCAGCCGATTCAACGGCACCAAATACTGCACGCCCGCCATCTCCAACTCCGCAATCCCAATCTGCTCCCGAATGCGCACATGCAAAAAAATCAACACCAACACCAACGGCAACGCAAAACAGAGACTGATCAACGCGAACTTCTTCGGAAACGTCAGCCTCTCCAACAGCCGAACTGAAGGCTCCAGCCAAGTTGGCGGCAAAACATCACGACCCACGGGCCGCAACCTAGCCGCCCCCCTTCCCAGGTCAAGCAGCCCACCTCCCCTCCGACCCTGACCCCTGATCCATCTTTTTCACTTTCCCCCGCCTCTCTTTCCCTCATAACCCCCTCATGCAACGCATCGCTCCCTGGATCATTGGTGAGGTTCTCGGCACCTTCCTCCTCGTCTTCTTCGGCTGCGGCAGCGTCGCCGCCGCCGTCACCACCGGCGCCCAAGTCGGCGTCTTTCAAGTCGCCATCGTCTGGGGGCTCGGCATCGCCACCGCCATCTACCTCACCGGCGCGCTCTCCGGCGCTCACCTCAACCCCGCCGTCACCCTCAGCATGGCCGCCTGGGGCGGTTTCCCCAAAACCCGCATCCTTCCCTACCTCCTCGCCCAATTCGCCGGAGCCTTCCTGGCCGCCGCAGCCCTCTACGCCATCTTCGGCTCAGCCATCGCCCAGTTCGAAGCCGCCAACCAAATCACCCGAGGCCAACCCGGCAGCGAAGCCTCGGCCATGGTCTTTGGCGAGTTCTTCCCGAACCCTGGCGGACGAGCCCTCGGCGACCCCGAGCGGCTTCTCATGCCCCATGCCGCCGCCTTCTTTGCCGAACTTCTCGGCACCGCCATCCTCCTCCTCGTCATCTTCGCCGTAACCGACTCCGCCAACCCCGCTCGCCCCCAAATCCTCACCGCCCTCACCATCGGTCTCACCGTCACCCTCCTCATCTCTCTCCTCGGCCCCCTCACCATGGCCTGTTTCAATCCCGCCCGCGACCTCGCCCCACGACTCTTCTCCTCCCTCGTCGGCTGGGGGGCCATCCCTTTCACCGCCAACGGCATCGGCTGGCTCACCGTCTACATCATCGCCCCAATCCTCGGCGGCCTTCTCGGCGGATGGATCTACACCACCTTCCTCAAACCTGCC
>JBDNCR010000102.1:0-6401 GCA_046719555.1 Verrucomicrobiia bacterium
CGCTCCGCTCCTGCCGGAACAAAATCGGTCCCGGCGACGTCCATTTCACCAACAGCGCCACCACCAACAGCAGCGGGCTTAAGACCACCAAGGCCAGCGCCGCACCCACCCGATCCATCAGCTCCTTCAAAAACAACTGAAAACTATTCTCCGGCGCTCGACTGAACACCAGCACCGGTCGGTCCCCAAAATCGAGAAACTTCGCCCGGGCATAGCGGACCTGCAAAAAATCGACCGAAAGCCAGGCCTCGATCCCCTCATCTTCACACGCCCAAATCGCTTCGCTCACCCGATCGAGCGTTGCCGTCTTCACGTCGAAAACCACCAGCTCCACCGATTCCTCATGCAGAATATCCACAAACTCACGCAAAGACACCAAAGGCAGCTCCACCTCCCGCACCACCCGGAATCCCTGCTCCTGCCCCCCTTCCAGCAACTGCCGCCACACCGTCACCCCTCCCGCATCCCGGGCAATCACCACATTCCGCGTGCTGCTCCCCCGCCGGGCCACCCGACGCTGCCACTCCCGATAGACCCGTGTCCGCGCCAGCAGCGCGCCGGTATAAATCGGAATGAAAAAGACAAAGACCAGCCGACTCATTTGCAGACTGAACACAAACTGAAACATCACCATCGCCAAAAACAAAAACAGCGCCGCCTGCAACGCCAGATTCACCAACGGAAACCCCTTCTCCAGCGACCCCACCTGATAATACCGCAACCACTGCAACACCAGCGGAGCCGCCACCAGCAACAACGGCCAAAAAATCATGTAGTCCACCACCGTCCCAATCCCCGTCAGACCCACCGGCAGCCAGTCCGCCAAAGCGTCCCGAATGAAAAACGCCGCCGACAACGACGCACACGCCAACACCGAGTCGATCCCCTGAAGGGTCCACCTCTGAATTCGCATCCGGTTCAGCGTCATGGCAAGCAGAGCCCCATCCCGGAAACCTCCGGGAAAGCCATTGAGTTAAGCAACCTCGATTCTCCGAGGAAAGGACCGATTCATTCGCCCCAACGCCCAAAGGCCACCGCCACCGCCGCAAAGATCAATCCAAACGACACCACATACTTCGGCCGCAACGGCTCACCCAGCCAAACCAGCGCAAACCCCACAAAAATCAGCAAGGTCAATGCCTCCTGAATCACCTTCAACTGATACGCACTCATCACCGCATGCCCCATCCGGTTGGCCGGCACCTGCAGGCAATACTCAAAAAAAGCAATCCCCCAACTCAGCAGAATCACCGTCAACAGCGGCCAATGTTTGAACTTCAAATGTCCATACCAGGCCACCGTCATGAAGATGTTCGACACCGTCAACAACCCCACCGGAATCAAATAAGCCGACCAATTCATCCTTCTCCACCCCCCTGGTCCACCGGACGCTTCTCCAACACCGCCGCATACACCTCATGCAGCGCCACCCCAAACCGGTCCGCTGCCCGCCGCGCCGGCTCAAACTCCGGCCGCGCCTGCACCAACTTCCCCTCCCAAAAACCAAGCTTGATCGGCAACGGCCCATAACGGGTCTCCACCGTCTCACTCCGACGCGACAAAACCATTCGCCTCGCCGGAAACATCCGCACCCCAAAAGCCGACGTCTCCCGCAACAGCACCCCCGCCAAACGTCGCCCCTCCCCCGGTCGCCCCAACACCTGCACCATCCAACCGGGGCGTCCCTTCTTCATCGTTGCCGGCAACACCACCACATCCAACGCCCCAGCCCCCAACACCAACTCACAAGCCAGCGCCAACTCTTCCGGCGTCACATCATCCAAATTCGTCTCCACCACCTCCACTCCCTCCCCCTCGGTCCTTTCCGCCGCCTCAACCTTCGATCCCACCGTGCCCCACATCGCCCGCAGCACATTCGGCTGCTCCGCCAAATCCCGCAATCCCAGCCCATACCCAATCCGCTCCACCGCCATCCCCTCCAGCGGACCAAACGACTCCACGCACACCGCCAGAATCGCTGCTCCCGTCGGCGTAATCAACTCATGCGGCACCGCACACTGGCTCAGCGGAATCCCCCGCAAAATCTCTGCCGTCGCCGGCGCCGGCAGCGGAAACGTCCCGTGCGCACACCGGACAAAACCCGTCCCCTCACGCAACGCCGAAGCGCGAATCACCTCCGGTCGCAAATAATCCAAGGCAAGCGCCGCCCCCACCACATCCGCAATCGAATCCACCGCTCCCACCTCATGAAAATGCACCTCCTCCGGCACCGTCCCATGAATCTTGGCCTCCGCCTCGGCAATCTTCCCAAACATCGCCAAACTCCGCTCGCGGACCCCCTCGGCCAAGGACGACCCCTGCAACAACTCACGAATCTCCCGAAACGCCCGTCCATGCCCATGCCCATGTCCACCCTCCCCCCCGCGATGATGCCCATGCGGATCGTGCGGGTCGGCCCCGTGCCCGCCACCCGCCGCCTCATCGCCATGGCCGTGCTCATGGCCACTCCCCCCCTCCTTCACCTCCACCCGCACGCCGGAAATCGAACTCCGGGTCTGGCGCGACACCTCCACCCGCGGCAACTCCGGCAACCCCAATTGGGCCAACCCCCCGTTTAACACCTCCAGCGGAACCCCCACATCAATCAACGCCCCCAAAAACATGTCGCCGCTGATGCCCGAAAAACAATCCAGATAAAGCGCTCGTTGCCCACTCGACATGCGCCGACCTTGGCGCGATCCTGATCAATCGTCAACGCGCCGACCGACCCCCCATCAAAAATGGAGCGTTGCTCCGCCGCTCTAACCGGCTAAATCTCCCCTATGAACGAAACCCCCGAATTTCAACTCGTCGCCCACGCCACCCAACCGGTGGCTCCCCGGGATCCCTGCGCCAGCCCCTTCAAAATCATGGTCGACCCGGCCCTCCGGCTCGCCCTTCGTAACGCCCTCCTCCACCTCATCAACGACCACGAAGAACGGCTCGCCGCCTTTGTCGCCGCCGGAGATCTCCAGCTCGACTCCTACAAAGAATACATCGAACTCTACGCCCGAAGCCTGCGGGAAACCATGTCCACCCGCGAAGGCGTCGGCTTCCTCCTCCGCTCCAGCGGCTTTGAGGTCGCCGACCCGGACATCAATCTCGAACCCTCCTGGCGTTGGAAGCAGGAACCTGGCTCATGACAGAAAAAAGCCGCGCCTTCACCCAAGCCATCCAAACCGCGCCCGCACCCAACCCCGACTGGCCCCCTGCCGTCCAAGCCCTCTGGTGGGCGGGCAAAGGGGAGTGGGACCGCGCTCACGCCCTGGTCGCTCGCGCCAGCGGCGGTGCCGAAGCTTGGGTCCACGCCCATCTCCATCGCCTTGAAGGCGATCACGCCAACGCCGCCTACTGGTATCGCGCCGCCGGAAAAACCATCTGCGAAGCCTCCTTGGAACACGAGTTTGAAACCCTGGTCGAGGCCCTGGTCGAAGCATGACCCTCCACGAACACAAATCCGGGGCCTGGACCATCCTGGACATCGACGGTCGGGTCGACCACCTCGCCGCCCCGCAACTCCAAGCCCGCCTCCTCGAACTGGTCCGGGAAGGCTGCCGGGGCATCATCCTCAACTGCGCCCAACTCACCTACCTCAGCAGCGCCGGTCTCCGCGTCCTTCTCCTTGCGGCCCAACACCAACGTGACAGCAAACTCACCCTTCGCCTCTGCAGCCTCAATCCGAACATCCGCCATTTCTTTGAAATCTCCGGCCTCCTGCAGTGGCTTCAAGTTTACCCCTCCTCTTTCGAAGCCAGCCGGGATTCGCCCACCCCATGATCCGGTTTCGTCTGCTCGGCTTCCCCGTTGAGATTCAACCCTGGTTTTGGCTCACCTGCGCCCTCCTCGGTGGCGGGCTCTGGGCACGAACCGGCGAGGAATGGATCGGCGTGGCCTGCTGGGCGATTGTCGCTCTGATCTCCATCCTCATGCACGAACTCGGTCATGCTCTCGCGGGCCAACACTACGGAGCCCGGCCCGCCATCGCCCTCCATGCCCTCGGCGGCGTTACAGTCCTCCCAGGAGCCTCCTTCACCCGATTCCAGAACATCGCCGTGAGCGCCGCCGGACCTGCGGCCGGTCTGATGCTGGCCGCCGCCTGCGCCCTCCTCCTCTTTAACCTGCCCCCAGAACTGCCCGTTCTCGCCCGGCGACTCCTCTCCCTCGGCCTGGTTCTGAACCTCTTTTGGACCGCCTTCAATCTCCTTCCCATCCAGCCCATGGACGGCGGTCAAATCCTGCGTGACCTCCTTGGCCCTCGCCACTTCCGCCTCACCTGCATCATCGGCGCGGTCATCGGAGCCGCCCTGACCTTTTGGGCAATCCAAGCAGGACAATGGTTCCTCGCCATCTTCGCGGCAATCCTCGCCTGGGGCAATTTCCAAGGTTCGGTTCAATTCCCCGGCGGCACCCTCAGCCGGTAACCGACATCTCATCACCGCCTCATGCACCCAACCCGGTCCGCCATGGACCGACACCCCTTCGACCTCGATTCTGATCAGCGAGGAATCTTTAACTTCTTCATCTTACGATAAAGCGCCTGCCGGGTGATTCCCAGCCAACGAGCAGCCTCCGACAGATTCTTCGGAGACCGGCGCAACGCCTCGCGCACCAAAAAAGATTCCCCCGCCTCCAGCCGCGTCAACTGTTGACTCCCGACGGACCACTCGATCTCGTTTAGAAACTCGGAGATCGTCCCGGTCCGGTCCTTTCCTTCAAGCGTTGGAGACGGTTCTCGTTCTGCGCCGAGCGGAACCCGCTCCTCCTGCCGGGAATAGGGCTGAGGCAGCTGCAGGCAGAGGCTCGTCGCCTTTAATGGTGTCTGGATGACCGCACGCTCAATCAAATTGCGCAGCTCGCGCGCATTTCCGGGATAGGGAAGCTGCCTGAGCATGTTGGCATCGCTCGGCTGAATCGAAAGAATCGGACGGCCTACCTCGCGACAGATCGTCTCCAAAAAATGCATCGCCAGCGGCAAGATATCCTCGGGCCGTTCTCTGAGCGGAGGCAAGTGGATGCTCAACACATTGAGCCGATGATAGAGATCCTCACGGAAATTCCCTTCCGCCACCTCCCGCTGCAAATCGCGGTTGGTCGCCACAATGATCCGTCCATTGAACTCCTGCAAACGAGTGCTGCCCAACATCCGATACTCCCGCGACTCCAGGAACCGCAGAAGCTTGCTCTGCAGTGCCAAAGGCATCTCCCCAATCTCGTCGAGAAAAAGGGTTCCACCCTCCGCTGCCGCCACCAGGCCTGTCCGATTGCGTTGCGCTCCCGTAAAGGATCCTTGGAGAGCCCCAAACAGCTCCGCTTCCATCAGCTCAGCGGGAATCGCGGCGCAGTTCACCGGAACCATCACCGGACGGGGCTCCTTCTGTTTCCAGGTCAATTCGTGCAGGGTCGATGCGAGCACCTCTTTCCCCGTTCCCGTCTCGCCGGTAAACAAAACCGCGGCTCGCCAGTGAGGCGCCGCCATCCGAAGAGCCTCCATCACCTGCCGCATTTGGGGAGAATGCGTGATCAATAAGTGACGAACATCCAGGCTTCGTTCCTGGCGAACCAACGTCGCCACCTCGTCCATCGTCTCCCCGAGCTGGGTCAAATCAAACGGTTTGGGCAGATATTTCCACAACCCGCGTTGCGTCAGCCGGACGGCCTCCTGAAATGAAGGAAATCCCGTGAGCATCACCGACCGCAACGAAGGATAAAAACGGATCGCTTGCTCAAAAATCACCGATCCATCACCGTCCGGCAATCCGTGATCCAACAGCAGCAAATCGGGCCTTTGACTGCGGAGAAGCTCTAACGCAGCACGAACGGTCGAAGCCGTCCTCGTTTGGTATCCGTGTTGAGCCGCCAGCTCGGTGAGAACGGCCGCGACGCGCGCATCGTCTTCAACCACCACACAGCACAGTTCAATGGGACTGGCACTCGGCGACGTTCGACTGGGTAAATTCACATCAACGTAACGGCTTGGAATCGAGAAAGGCGTTTCTGACGTGGTACCAACTTCCCGCCTAAACCGAATCGAGCTTCTTGGGACAAATCTCTTCATTCGATTGCCACTCCAGCGAAAAGAAAGAGACCACCCCGCTTACGCTGAGAGAGAAGGGCCGAAGGGGTCAACCGCGGCCAAAACCCGGAGCCAAGAATCGATCCGACCCTGTCCTTTTGCGAACGTTCGTTCATTTTCGGACGTCCTTTTTCGGACTTATTTGGACCTAGTTTAAGACTTTCTTATTCTTAGGCCCGTTTTTTCCGATTGTCACTAATATTTTTTGCCTGTTTTCTCTGTTAAACTTCGCTCCGGGCCCAAACTGGCGAGGAGTTGGCACTGGCATTGCACTATCGGTTGTCATGTCTTCCGAGGCGGTCTGGCTCTTCGTTGATGATGACGAATC
>JBDNCR010000103.1:0-6398 GCA_046719555.1 Verrucomicrobiia bacterium
GGGGGGGGCGGTTGGGGTGGGGGTGTGGCTTTACCTGGAGGCGATTTCATGGTCGCCCAAGTTTTCGGATCGGTATTTTCTGCCTGTGGAATGGTTCTGGGCCGTGGGGTTGGGAGTAGGACTGGGGATGTTGGGAGAGGTGGCGGTCCGGATGGGCCGGGCCTGGGGTGAGGTCGGGGGATTGGTGGCAAGCTGGGGATTGGTGTTGGGGGTGGG
This sequence comes from Verrucomicrobiia bacterium, assembly GCA_046719555.1. GTDB lineage: Bacteria > Verrucomicrobiota > Verrucomicrobiia > Methylacidiphilales > CALFVM01 > CALFVM01. The sequence goes on from JBDNCR010000103.1 coordinate 217, forward strand.
GGCGTGGCTGGTGGCCGGGAGTGGGTCCGGTTTGGAGGAGCGACGGGAACGATTTCAGCGGGATGACCGGCGAGAGTTGGCCCGGTGGATTGAGGGGAATCTTCCGCCGGAGGCGCGGTGGGTGGAGGATGATCAGGCGCAGATTCGTTGGTGGTTACCGGAACGGGTGTTGGGTTGGGGCGAGTTTGTGGTGGATTTGGGGACGGCGGAGGAGTGGGTGGCGGCGGGGGCGGAATACGCGGTGATCTGCCGGGATCGGCATCATCGCTACACGGCGCGAGGTCAGGTGGTGCGGCGGGATGAGTCGGGGATTGCGGAGGTGCGGCGGGAACGATATCGACGGTTATTGGAGGAGGGGGAGATTTTGTGGAGGAGCCCAGGGATGGATCCGAAGGTGTTGCACCCGGGGCTGGAGCTGATTGGGCTAGCTCCGTTTGGGCCGGGGACGCGCCCGCCAACCGAAATGGATGGCCAGGGTGATCAGGGCGAGGAAGAGTAGCGGGAAGAGGGGCAGGGCGGCGCGAAAGGTCGCGTTTTCGTCAGGGAAGTGGGTGAGTTGGCGGAGGGAGGCCACAGCCGCGGCATAGGCTAGGGCAACGAAGCCGAAGGCGAGGTTGTAGGCCATGCCCCGAAAGCTGAGCAAGGTGGCGCGGTGGGTGGAGTCGGCGGCCCGGTTGAGGTAGTAGGCGATGAAGAAGTTGTTGAGGGACATGGCGGCGGCCAAAGGGGCAAGGGCCAGGGTGGCGAGGAAACGGTTGGGAGCACTGATGAGGAGGAAGGCCAAGAGGGCGAGGATGGCCGCGAGGATAAAGTTGGCAACGGGCGGCAGGGAATGGACCAGGCGACGGGCAAGGGCAGGGGTGAGGAAGGCGACAAGGGAGAAGCCGGCAGCGAGGGCTCCGAACCAACCTTCGGCATAGCCAAGCATGCGGAGGAAGTTGCTTTGGAGGGTGAGGAAGAGACGGATAACGGAGTCGAGGGCGAGACCGGAGGCAAGAAGGGCGAGGACGGTGGGGGTGTGAGCGATCCAGCGGGAGGTTTCGACGATTTGGCGCCAAGGCCGGAGGAGCCAAGGTGAGGAGGGGAGCGCGTGGCGGGGAGGTTCGCGCATGGCCCAGCTGGCCGAGGCGGCGGTGAGTGCCATGAGGAGGGTGAGGGCGATGGGCCAACGGGAGGGTGACCCTCCGGAGGTGCCGACGAGGGCCGGATCGTAGGCCGCAGCGCCGATGAGCATGACCAGGAGGAAGGAGGCGGATTGGCAGCGGCCAAGGGTGGCGAGGGTGCGCGCCCAGTGGGGATCGCGGTCGGGACCGGGCGGGAGGGAGTCGAAAGCGAGGGCTTCATCGGCACCGCTGGCGCAGGCTTCGGCCAAGCCGCTGAGGAGGCGGTTGAGGAGGAGGACAGGAAAGAGCCAAGAGGAGGAGGCAGGGGCAAGGAGAAGGACCAGCATTTCGACGACCATGAGGGTGGCGGCGGCGCGCACGAGGGTGCGACGTCCGACGAGGTCGGCCAAGGCCCCGGAGGGGAGTTCGCAGGTGACGATGGTGAGAGCCCAGACGAGGTTGAGCAGGGTGTATTGTTCGAGGGTGAGTCCGAGATCGATAAAGAAGACGGAGATGATGGGGTAGTAGAAGCGGGCGTTGAATCCGATCCGGAAGGCGATGAAGAGGGGGAGATTAAGGGCGAGATTCACGGAGGAAGCGGGTGGCGGGGGGTGGGAACGGTGGGCTGGGTGGGAAAGGAGGTTGGCAGGTGGCGTTGAATTTGCTGAGTAGGGTTATGCTGATCGAGGCGGAAATGGTGGTGACGATGGAGGGTGCGGTGTGGTCACCGGGAGGGGTCCGGGTGGAAGGGAACCGGATTGTGGCGGTCGGGCCTGAGCTGGAGGCGAAGAGGGGGGAGGAGGTGGTGGAGTTGCCGGGACAGATTTTGGCTCCTGGGCTGATTAACGGTCATTGTCACCTGGATTATACCGGATTCAAGGGGGCCATTTTTCGAGGGAAGTCTTTTCCGGATTGGATTCGGGCGATTAATGCGTTGAAGCAGGGGTTGACCCCTGGGGATTATTTGGCGGCGATTGCGGAGGGTTTTGAGATGTTGCAGCGGTCGGGCTGCACGACGGTGTTAAATATTGAGGCGTTTCCGGGGTTATTTTTGGAGATGAAACGTCCGGCGTTGCGGACGTGGTGGTTTTTGGAGTTGATTGATGTGCGGACCCGTTTGGGTTCGGACGAGATGTTGGCGGGGGCTTTGGCTTTTTTTGGAGAGCATGGGGATTGGCCGGGGGGGCTCGGGTTATCGCCCCACGCGCCCTACACGGCGTCGATTGAGTTGTATCGGCTGGCGCGACAGTGTGGGGAGGAGTTGAAGATGCCGTGGACGACTCATTTGGCGGAGTCGATTGAGGAGCAGGAGATGTTTTTGCATGGGGCGGGAGGGTTGTATGAATTGTTGGAGGAGCTGGGACGGGATATGTCGGATTGCGGGCAGGGTTCGGCGTTTTCTCATTTGGTGGATCACGGGGTGTTGAACGAGAGGTGTCTTTTGGTGCATTTGAATTATCTCCAGGAGTATGATTGGCGGGAGTTGCGTTCGCGCCGGTATCACGTGGTGCATTGTCCGAAGTGTCATGCGTATTTTGGGCATGCCCGCTTTCCGTTGGAGCGGCTGATTGAGGCCGGGGTGAATGTGTGTTTGGGAACGGATAGTTTGGCGAGCAACGACACGTTGGATTTGCGGGCGGAGATCCGAGCGGCGCAGAAGGTGTATCCGGAGTTTGGGGCTCGGGCATGGTTGGAGATGGTGACGGTTAATCCGGCGGAGGCGTTGGGCTTGAGAGGGCAGTTGGGGGTGATCCGCCCTGGGGCGTTGGCCGATTTGGTGGCGTTTCCGGTGGTGCCGTCAACGGGGCCTTACACGGCGATTATTCGTTCGGAGGAACCGCCAACGGCGATGTGGGTGGACGGGGTTCGGGTGGTTTGAGGGGCCGAGGGTGGGGTTGATTTAGGCCGAGGCCCACTGGCTTCGGAGGATCTCTGCGGCCCGGGGCGCTTCGGTGGCAGGATGGGTCCATTGGGCTTCGATGGAGAGGGGGCCGGAGTAGCCGGCTTCTTTGAGAATGCGGAAGGGTTCGAGGAAAGAGTCGCCGTCGACACCGGGAGGGGTGCGTCGGGCGGTTTCAGCGACGTGGACGTGGGCGAGGAGGTCGGCGGCGGGTTGGAGGGTGGACCAAGGTTCGCCGTTGCAGGCCATATGGTAGAGGTCGGCCAAGAGTCGAACGGAGGGGTGATCGACGTCGCGGACGATGGCCGCGCCTTCGGCGAGGCTGAGGATGAAGTTGCATTCGGTTTTGCCGAGAGGTTCGAGGGCCAGGACCAAACCGTGTTGTTGGGCAAGGGGGCCGAGGGAACGGAGCAGTTGGGTGAAGGCGGGTCGGGCGCTTTCGGGGCTGAGACCTTCAGGGAGTTTGCGGGAACCGCCGCTGCCAAAGACGATGGTACGGATTCCGCAGGCGCGAGCTCGAGCGAAGGCGGTGGCGGCGTAGGTGAGGATGGCTTGAGGCTGGGCCTCGGGACCGGTGGATTTGAGGGAGCTGGGGAGGAAGCAGTTGGCGGCGGAGACGGGGAGGGGGGAAGTTTGGGCGAGGTGGAGGTTGGGGGCGAAGGCAGGGTCAGGTTGGAGGGGGAGGAGAAAGGTTTGGACATTGACTTCAAGGAAGTCGATGGCGCCGGAGGGGAGGGTGGCAGCGTGTTCGGAGGGAAGACAGGCTCCGATCAGGGGAGTCATAAGGTGATGTCGAAGTCGACCCAAGAGTTGCCGTCGGCTTTAAGCATCATCTCGGCTTCGTGGGGTCCCCAGGAACCGACTCGATAGAGGGCCGGTGGAGTGGAGCCGAGGTTTTCGCGGATGGCGTCGATGATGCGCCAGGCTTCGAGGACTTCGTCGGCCCGGGTGAAGAGGGTGGAGTCGCCAACGATGGCGTCGTGGAGGAGGCGTTCGTAAGCTTCGGGGGAGTAGGAGCCGTATTTGGATTTGTAGGCGAAGTCCATGTCGACGCCATCGACTTGGCGGCGGCCGGGGATTTTGGCATTGAAGCGGAGGTGAACGCCTTCGTTGGGTTGAAGGCGGATGTGCATGCGGTTGCGATGGACGACGGAATCTTTTCCGGCACCGAAGAGGGCCAAGGGGGGACGTTTGAAGACGACGACGATTTCGGAGCCGCGGGTGGCCATGGCTTTGCCGGTGCGGAGATAGAAGGGGACGCCGGCCCAGCGCCAGTTGTCGATGACGAGTTTGATGGCGGCGTAGGTTTCGGTGGTCGATTTGGGGTTGACCCGGTCGGCTTGGCGATAGCCTTCGTATTGGGCCAGAACGGTCATGTCGGGGACGGTGGAGGCGTCCGGGGTGGGGATGGAGCGGAGGACTTTGACTTTTTCGTCGCGGAGGGCTTCGGAGTTGAGGGTGGCGGGCGGCTCCATGGCGGTGATGGTGAGGAGCTGCATGAGGTGGTTTTGGACCATGTCGCGGAGGGCGCCGACGCCGTCGTAGTAGCCGCCACGGGTGCCGACGCCTTCTTCTTCGGCGACGGTGATCTGGACGTTATCGATGAGGGAGCGGTTCCAGATGGGTTCGTAGATGGAGTTGGCAAAGCGGAAGTAGAGGAGGTTTTGAACGGTTTCTTTGCCGAGGTAATGGTCGATGCGGTAGAGGTTGGATTCGTCGAGGCATTTCTGGAAGTCGGAGACGAGTTGGCGGGCGGAGGCGAGGTCGTGGCCGAAGGGTTTTTCCACGACGACGCGGGCAGGTTTGTGGTGACCGACCAGCTCGACGGTGGCGAGTTCTTGGACGACGATGGAGAAGAATTCCGGAGCGGTGGAGAGGTAGAAGATTTCCTGGGGGGCTTCGTCGGGGCGGGTGAGTTGGCGAAGGCGATCCCGAAGGCTTTGGTAAGCGGAGGGGTCGTCGAAGTTGCCGATGTGGTAATGGAGATGGGAGGCGAAGGCGGCCCATTCGTTGGGGTCGATGGGGGCGAACCGGGAATATTTTTGAGCGGCGGTGAGGAGTTCGTCGCGGAATTGGTCGTCGGATTTGTCACGCCGAGCGAAGCCGATGATGTGGAAGTTCTCGGGCAGGGATTTTTCTTTGAACAGGCCGAAGAGGGCGGGGACGAGTTTCCGGTGGGTGAGGTCGCCACTGGCTCCGAAGATGACCATGATGAAGGATTTGGCGGCGCGGGTGGAGAAGCTGTCGAGGTCGGGGTGAAGCATAGCCGGGCGGGGTTGAAGTTGAGGGGGGAGAGTTGGAGAAAGTGGGGAACAAGGCAAGTCTGTTTGTGGCGGGGGATGGGGATGGGGGCAATTTTGGGGCAAGAGGGCATTTGCCAAGTGCGGAGCAGATGGGCAAAGTGGAGTCTATGGTTCGAATCACTTTGATTACGGCGGCCTTGTTGATTGGAGTGGGGGTGGTGGGGTATTTCCTGACGGGGATGGCGTCATGGACGGCGTTGATTCCGGCCTTTTTGGGGCTGTTGATGGGGTTGAGTGCGGTGTTGGCCAAGAAGAAGGAGTCGTTGCACAAGCATATGATGCACGCGGCAGCGGGGATTGCGTTGGTGGGGTTGTTGGGGACGTGGCGAGGTTTTTTTGGGCTGTTCCGATGGATCGGGGGAGAGGGAACGGGGAATTTTTCGGCGGCGTTGGCGCAAGGGGTGACGTTTTTGATTTTGGCGGTGTTTCTGGGTTTGTGTGTGCGGTCGTTTGTTTTGGCGAGGCTTAAGGCTTAGGGGAGCAAGGCGGGTGAGATGGGCGGGGGAGGGGGAGCGAGGTTTGCGCGGGTGATCCCGGAGCTGACGTTGGAGAAGACGTTCGATTACGCGGTGCCGGAGGGGTGGGTGGGGCGTTTGCGACCGGGGCATCGGGTTCGGGTGCCGTTTGGGCCGCGTCGGTTGCTGGCCTATGTGGTGGAATTGCTGGAGGTGCCGGAGGTGGCGGTGTGCAAGGAGATTGAGGCGGTGACGGAGGAGGAGCCGCTGTTGCCGGAATCGTTGCTGGGATTGGCGCGGTGGGTGGCCAATTATTATTGTTCGGATTTGCCGACGGTGTTGCGGGTGATGCTGCCGGAGCCGGTGCGGGCGCGCCCAGATGGGCATTTGGAGCGGTTATGGGTCAGGGTGATGGAGGGTG
>JBDNCR010000104.1:0-6395 GCA_046719555.1 Verrucomicrobiia bacterium
ATGGAAAAACGGGCCTGGCGAAGCGGTCGGGTGCAACCGCCGGGGTCGAGGTCGAGGATGAGGGCGGTGAAGTGGTGTTGCACGTCATCGGGGAGAAGATAGTTGAGGCGGGCGGTGTCCCATCGCTTGGCGATGCGAAGGGTGTCGCGGTCGGCACGGATGATGAGGGGTTGGGGGACTTGGTCGGGAGGGCGAAGGAAGTCACTGATATTGGTGCCGAGGGCCTCGCAGAGGCGGGCGAGCATGGGGACGGTGGGGTGGGATTTGTCTTGTTCGAGGAGGGAAAGGAAGCCGGCGGAGCATCCGGCGCGTTCGGCAAGGTCACGGAGGGAGAGACCGGAGGCGAGGCGGAGGGTTTTGAGGTGGGAACCGAGGGGAGGGAGGGGATCATTCATTGGGGTGGAAGGCTCATCTTGTTTAATAAACAGAACAAGGATATCGAAGAAGAAGGGGAGGCCAAGAAAAAAATGGGCACGGCATCTGCTGCTTGGGGGTTGCGGAACAAGGAGACGAGACGGTTGATCCCTTCGCCGTTGGCCCTGCGAGTGGTGGGGTGGTTCCGGTGAGGGGGTCAGGAAGAAACACAAATATATGAAACGATGCATTCGGATTTGGTTGGGGTTGGGCTGGTTGTTGGCTGGGGGAGCGGTGTGGGCGGGTCCGAACGATATCGTCGTTTTTTCAGCGTTTGATTATGAAACGACCCACAATCGGCGGGTGGTAGCGGAGATCGGGGAGCGGCTGGGATCGGCGAGAATTCTGGGGGTGCCGGTGGAGCGGTATCGGGTGGGGGGCAAGGTGGTGCATGTAACGGAGACGGGGATCAGTATGGTGAATGCGGCGATGATGACGCAGGCGGTGATTGATCGTTTGCGACCGAGCGCCATTGTCTTTGCAGGGATAGCGGGTGGGATTAATCCTGACTTTGGGCCGGGGGATGTGTTGGTGCCGCAGCGGTGGTTTCATCACAGTGAGGCCGCGTATTTGAACCCGGATCCGAAGCGGCCGGGGAAATATATTGTTCCGCACCCGGCGGATTTTCGGGTGAGGTATCCAAATTTTGGGATGATGTTTCCGAACAATGTGGGGGTGATTCGGGAGGGGCAGAAGCGGCGGCAGGAGAAAGCGTTTTTTGAGGTGGATTCGGGATTGTTGAGGTTGGCAGGTCAGGTGGTGAAAGGGGTGGAATTTGATCCGATTTTGGAGCGGCCGGTGAAAATCAAGGTGGGGGGGCGTGGGGTCGCGGGGCCGGTGTTTGTGGATAATGCGGAGTATCGAAATTTTGTTTTTCGGACCTGGAAGGCGGATGTCTTGGACATGGAATCGACGGCCATTGGGCAGGTCTGTTGGGTGAATCGAACGCCTTTTTTGATTATTCGGGGGATTAGTGATTTGGCTGGGGGACAGAAAGGTCAGAATGAGGAAGTGCTTTATGGTCCGGCGGCGGCGAGGCATGCGGCGCAGTGGATGGGCGCTCTGATTGCAGCCATGGGCAAGGGAACGAGATAGACGGGCGGTCGAATGTTCAACGAGAACCCTTAAGAAACGATAGGAGATAATTATGATGCTGATGGGCAATGTTGTGGTGAACACGTTCATTCAGGGAGGGCCGATCATGTGGCCTCTGTTGCTGTGTTCCTTGGTGGCGGTTGGAGTGATTGCTGAGCGGGTCTTTTGGTGGGCCAACGAGGCGAAGAAATTTGACCCGGAGCGGTTGGAGCGAATTTACGATGCCTTGGCGAAGAAGGATCTCGCCGTGGCCTCGGGCTTGGCGCGGAACTCGGCGGATCCGCGAATTGCGATGATTTGGCAGGGATTGAATCATCACCATCATTCGATGCGGGGAGCGATGGAGGTGGAGGCGGGGGATCGGATGGAGAAGGCCGCTCAGGGTTTATCGATTTTGGACACGATCATCACCCTTGGGCCGCTCCTTGGTCTGCTGGGGACGGTCACGGGGATCATGCACTCCTTCAATTTTGTGGGGGCCGAAGAGGTGGCGGCGGTGAAGGTGTCAGGCGGGATTGCCGAAGCGTTGATTGCCACCGCCTGCGGTCTGGCGATTGCGATTTTGGCGTTGATTCCGTTCAACTACTTCAATCGGCGCCTAAGCAAGTTGCGGTTTCAGTTGGAGAATGCGGCGACCAATGTGGAGGTCTTGTTGGGAAACAAGGCGGACGAGGAGACACCGCCGTTCTCTGCGGAACCGGCAGGTCGGGCGGTGGTGTTGGCTTCGAAGGCGGAGGAGGCCACATGAAGTTTGGCACGCCGGTCGAGGTGAAGAAGGCGCGGATTGAGATCATTCCGCTGATCGACATTATGTTCTTTTTGTTGGCGGTGATGATGATGGTGAGCCTGGGTTTGGTGAAGTTGAACGCGATTCAGGTGAATTTGCCGACTGCCCAGACGGCGACGGAAGATAACCGGCAGGATTTTGTGACGGTATCGATCACGGCGGATGGGACGACGTTTCTGGACAAGGATGCGATTGGGCGGGATCAGATCATTGACGCGTTGAAAGAGCGGCGGGCGGCTCAGCCGGAGTTGCGGGTGTTGGTGCAGGGGGACGCCGACGCGTTGCATCGAGACGTGATGATGGTGCTGGATCGGATCCGCGCGGCGGGAATTCAGCGGATTGGATTTCAAACGAAAAAGGAAGAGGCGCCGGAAGCTGCCAAGCCGACGGGGTCCGAGAGCTCCTGATGACCGTGCTGGAAAATCCCGTCAAGTCGACGGAGCCCCGTTCTCAGCCGCCGGAGCCCAAGCGGGCACGGGTTGACAAGGGCGAGTTGAAGCGTTCGGCATGGGCGGCTGCGACGAGCGTGGGGTTGCACCTATTCATTGTGGCGTTGGGGATGTGGACGGTGACGGATGCGCTGCTGGAGGAGATTGCGCGGGGGGAAATTCTGGCCATGGCCGATCCGGACCCGTTCAATCAGGCGATTGAGGTGGAATTCTATGAGGCGGTTCCCGAGCCGGAGCCGGTGGCCGAACCGGAATTTGTGGTTCCGGAGGAGAAGAAAGAGGTGGAACCTGAGCCGGAGAAGCCGAAACCCAAGCCGGTGCCGACGCCGCGGCCGGCGGTGGCGGGTGCGGTTCGGCAGGAAGGCCCGCCGGGAGGGTTTGCCGCATCGGCTCCAGTGGTCGGAAGCCGAAATTTCCCAAAGCCGCCGTATCCTTTTCAGGCCCGGCAGCGTCGGCAGCAGGGAACGGTTTTGCTGAGGATTGTGGTGGTGGGCGGGTCGATCACGGAGGTGAATATTGCGCGCTCCTCGGGGCACGGGATTTTGGACAGCACGGCGCAGAGTTGGGTGAAAAGTCGATGGAACTTTCCGGCTGGACTGACTCGGACGCTGCAGCAGGAGATTCAGTTCGAACTGGCGGCACCGTAATGGACCGGCGGGGAGGGGTGGTGGCGGGTAATGGTGGCGTGGAGCGAGGTGAGGAGCTGAGGGAAACGTCGAAGAATCTAAGGCGGTGAAAGAGGAGAGGGGGTCGATGGGGTGACCTAGGGCGAGGTGGCGAGTCGCTCCCAGGCTTGGGTTAAGGTGGTGGCGGCCTCGCGGTCGAGCTGACGGAGCGATTCCATGGCCTGATCTCGTTCGCTGGTTCGTCCGGAGCGGTGTTCGAGGTCGGCGAGGTTGGCCCAAGCTTTGACATGTTTGGGGTCGAGCTGAACGACTTGTTGGTAGGCTTCCCGGGCCGCATTGAGCTGATTGGCTGCGCTGAGGAGAACGCCGAGGTTGAACCAAGCGGGGACTGATGTGGAATCGATCCGGATGGTTTCGCGGTAGGCGGTCGCGGCCTCGTTGAGCCGGTTGAGCCGGGCGAGGGCGTGGGCATGGTGGAGGCGGACCAAGGGGTCGTCTGGGAGAAGTTCCGCGGCGCGATGGAGGGCACCCTCGGCTGGTTCGAACTGGCGGGCGGCCAAGAGCTGAGTGCCGAGGTTAAACCAGACTGCACCGTTTTGGGGGAGGAGTCGGGCCATTTCGGCGTAGGCTTCGGCCGCTTCAGCCGGTCGTTCCAGGGCGCGATAGGCACGGGCGATCCTTTCCCAGAGTTCGGGATCGGGAGCGCTCATGCGGGCGGCCACCAGCCAGGCGCGGAGAGCGGAGTCCCATTCCCGGCCGGCCTCATGAAGCTTGGCCAGGGCAATGAAGGTATCGCGGGAGCTGGGGTCGCGCCGGACGATGCCTTGGAGCCAGGCGATGGCGGCACGGCGATCCCCTGCTTTGAGATGGGCATCGGCCACCCAGGAGGCAAGGGAACCGGGGGAAGCCCCGAGCTCGAGGGCTTGGTTGAAGGCGTCGAGGGCGCGGGCGGGCTCAGCCGCAGCCAGCCAGAGTCTTCCGAGTAAAATCCAGGCTGCCGGCTGTTTAGGGGCGAGGGTGGTCACGCGGCGGGCGGCCGCTGTGGCTTCGGGAAGGTTGCCATCGTCGGCGAGCACGATTGCAGCGGCAAACCAAGCCAGTGGGGAGTTGGGAAACTGTTGGGTCAGCGCACCGGCGGCCCGATGCCGATCGGGCCCTGGAGGGCCTTGGACGACCTTTCGGAAATTTTCGGCGGGTAGGCTGGGATCGGGAAAAGGAAGTTCGGCAGGTTGTTCCAAGCGCCAAGGAAGCGGTGGGGATTGTGGCGAAACCGAGCGAAGCCAAACCAGGAACTGCGATGGGCCCAAGAGGTTTCGAGTTTTCGGCTCCGGGCCGTCGGGCCCGACAATGGCAAAGACAGTTCCATCGCCGGCGAAGAGCGGGGTGCCGATCGGGAGGTCGAGATCTTGGGGGCCAGCTTCGGCGAGGCGGAGGAGGTGAGGTTCATCGCCTGCAAAAGCGATGGCGGTGGGTGGCAATGGATGCGAAACCCAGGAGGAGCCATTCCACATGGGGCAGGTGAGGTGGGTGCGTGTCGATTCGGGCAGGCTGGCCCACGGTTGGAAGCGGGGGAGAGCTTGGACGGGGAAGGCGACGCGGATGATTGACCAACCGTCGCCGCCGCCGAGGCGTTGGCGGTGGGTTTCGCGGCGGTTACCGGGTAGGGAGAGATCGATTTGGTTGATCGGTGGGGGCGGGGTGGGAAGGAGGGCGAGGCCGTCCCGGGTCAAGATGAGACCGACGGCACTCCAGGACGCGGGGGTTGCCTCGGGAGCCGGGGCGGCACTTGCGCGAATGAGCACGTTGGCCAGGTTCGGGGCGGTGAGCCCGAGTTCTGCGGCTGTGCACAAACCTACAGAATGAGCAAAAAGGAACAGTGCGATGAGGAGCTTGGGGAATGATGGAGAGGCAGGCATGGCCTTGAAGGAAATAACCGGGAACCTTTTGAAGCAAAGGACATGCCGTGTGGGTGAAGATGAGCTGGGGCTAGGGGGGTAGAGGAGGAAAAAGGGGGGCAAAAGCGTTGAACATATGAAACATAAAAGGGTCAAAGACCGGAGTGGAGAGGTTGGCATGGTCGATGCTCACGTGGGTAGAGCTGAAGAGCGAGTAACCAGGAGAATTAATATGTTAAACAAGATCATTCTGAGGGTGGCGGCAGGCGTTGGCTTGTTGAGCTGGATTCCGACGGTGTGGGGTCAAGCTGATGGGCAGCTGGAAAGGATTGTGGTGCGGGATATTCCGATTGAGGAGAATGTGGTGCCGACCTCTCGACCCTACAGTTCGGTGTATGGGATGGACCTTAATGTGATGGATACGCCGCGGAACGTGACGATTATTTCGCAGGCGCAGTTGGAGGCGATTTCGGTCACAGACCCCCGGGACTTTTCAAAGCTGACCTCGAGTTCGTATACCGACGCATCGTTTGGCAATCCGAACGTGCCGCGGATTCGAGGCGAATACGCTGATTTGTATATCAACGGCATGCGAAACAGTTTCACGGTCAACGGGAATGGATTTCCTCTGAGCTTCAACAGTGTTGAGTCTTTGAATATCACGAAAGGTCCGGCATCGATCATCTACGGCGCCGGGCCGGGGGTGGGAGGATCAATTGATCTGATCACCAAACGTCCCTATTTTGATCGGTTTCGCGGGGACGCCTCGGCCACGTTTGATACGGAGAGCAAGCGGAAGTGGAACGTGGACATTGGGGCACCGATCATTAAGGATCAGTTGGCCTATCGCTTCAGTTATACTGGGGAGGAGTCAGATAGTTTCTATTTGAACCAGTTCTTCCGTCAGCATTCGGTGTACGGGGCGATTACCTGGACGCCGAACGATCGATACACCTTGGAAGTGAACACGGAAGGGGTGGTGGCGAATTATACCGAGAATGTGGGGATCAATCGGGTTAATCAAGGTTTGATCGACAATGGGACCTATTTGACGGGCACTCCGACCCAAACGATCTTGGCAAACTTTTTTTCCGGCGGGTTGGTGCCGCCGTTTCCGGTAGGGGTTCCG
>JBDNCR010000105.1:0-6343 GCA_046719555.1 Verrucomicrobiia bacterium
TACCCCCCCCTAACTAAGCCTTAATCCCAAGGTCTCGTGGGCCTGACTGGGCTCGAACCAGTGACCCTGCGCTTATCAAGCGCATGCTCTAACCAACTGAGCTACAGGCCCGAGAGCGGACCTGCGGGTCCGCAATTTCGAATTTCTCTTTCGAAATTCTCAATTGCCCGCCTTCGGCGGGAGTGGAGGCATGGGGATTCGAACCCCAGACCTATAGCTTGCAAAGCTACCGCTCTACCAACTGAGCTATGCCCCCGGGAAAGCGTTTGGCCCGGACCACCGGTCTGGAGTAAGTTCACCCCGAGATCTTCTTCAGGCAAGCAGGCAATGATAAACGGATGGTTCAGGAAAGACTGAATAGTGTGGATCAGGGAGTTACCAAAGGTTGTTTCCAACCCGTGGATTTCACCGCATCCTAGCCACCCGAAGGTCACTAGCTTAGCGGTCGACCTAGCCTGCTCAACCCCGAATAAATCGGAGGAGCAAGGCTGCTCCTTAGAAAGGAGGTGATCCAGCCGCAGGTTCCCCTACGGCTACCTTGTTACGACTTCATCCCAATCACCAGCCATACCTTAGGCGCGCGCCTCCTTGCGGTTAGCGCAACGACTTCGGGTACAACCGGCTTTCATGATGTGACGGGCAGTGTGTACAAGGCCCGGGAACGTATTCACGGCGCCGTAGCTGATGCGCCATTACTAGCGATTCCAACTTCATGGAGGCGAGTTGCAGCCTCCAATCCGAACTGGGCCCACTTTTCTGGGATTGGCTCCGTCTCGCGACTTGGCGTCCCTCTGTAGTGGGCATTGTAGTACGTGTGCAGCCCTGGTCATAAGGGCCATCCTGACTTGACGTCATCCCCACCTTCCTCCCCGTTGAACAGGGCAGTCTGACTAGAGAGCCCTTGCGGGCGTATAACTAGACATAAGGGTTGCGCTCGTTGCGGGACTTAACCCAACATCTCACGACACGAGCTGACGACAGCCATGCAGCACCTGTGCAATTCTCCCTTGCGGGACACCGGCTTTCACCGGATGAACAATGCATGTCAAGACCAGGTAAGGTTCTTCGCGTTGCATCGAATTAAGCCACATACTCCACCGCTTGTGCGGGCCCCCGTCAATTTCTTTGAGTTTTAATCTTGCGACCGTACTCCCCAGGCGGCTCACTTAATCCGTTAGGTTCGGCACCGACGGGGTCGAATCCGCCAACACCTAGTGAGCACCGTTTACTGCCAGGACTACCGGGGTATCTAATCCCGTTTGCTCCCCTGGCCTTCGTGCCTCAGAGTCAGGAGTCTTCCAGAGAGCCGCCTTCGCCACCGGTGTTCCTCTTGATATCTACGCATTTCACCGCTACACCAAGAATTCCGCTCTCCCCTCCGATCCTCTAGCCAAGCAGTATCGGATGCAGTTCCACCGTTGAGCGGTGGGATTTCACACCCGACTTTCTAAGCCTCCTACGCACGCTTTACGCCCAGTGAATCCGAACAACGCTTGGGACCTCTGTATTACCGCGGCTGCTGGCACAGAGTTAGCCGTCCCTTCCTCTCCACATACTATCAGACTCCCCGATTATTCACCGGGAAGCTTTGTTCTGTGATGACAGGAGTTTACGAGCCGAAGCCCTTCGTCCTCCACGCGGCGTCGCTCCGTCAGGGTTTCCCCCATTGCGAAAAATTCTCGACTGCTGCCACCCGTAGGTGTCTGGGCCGTGTCTCAGTCCCAGTGTGGCTGGTCGTCCTCTCAGACCAGCTACCCGTCAGAGCCTTGGTGGGCTTTTACCCCACCAACTAGCTGATAGGCCGCGGGCTCATCCAAGAGTGTGAGGCCTTGCGGTCCCCCACTTTCAATCTATGCGGTATTAATCCGCCTTTCGGCGGGCTATCCCCCGCTCTTGGGTAGATTCCCACGTGTTACGCACCCGTTCGCTACTGAATCACCCTCATATTGCTACTCGGATGATCCCGTTCAACTTGCATGTCTTATCCACGCCGCCAGCGTTCGTTCTGAGCCAGAATCAAACTCTCCGAAGAATCTTCTGAGAGATTGTTGCCCCGGCGCTAAACCGAGGCCATTCTGACCTTTCACGGTCAGTTTGAATCGTTTAAAAACTCAACCTGCTTTGACAGGTCAAACCAGGTTTTCCTTGGGCGACCCAACGGCCACCCTCAAAACCTGATCCACACAATTCAATCTTCCACTGACTATCTTGCTTATCATTCACGCTCGTCCAACTCAATGGACCAGCGCCTGCTCTTCAAAGATCAACTCGGCTTTCCGCCTTTTCTTCCTCCCCTCGATCTCTTTTTAGATCGCGAGGCGGAGGGAGAACTTATCAATTTGACCTTCCGGGTCAACAGGAAAATTTTCTTTTCCCATGATTTTCCGGGAGGCCCCGCTCAACTCGCCCCTTGGGGGCGGTCGAGAGCCGAGAAAGATGGAGATTTCCAACCATCATGCAACTCTTTTTTTGGATTCCCCGTGCCTTTCATCCTCTTCCAATCTAGCCTTCCCCCATGCCCGAACCCTCGACCTCGGCCACGGTCAGCGCAACGTTGGCCCGAGTTCATGTCTTCGCTGGCCTCGACGACTCCACCCTCCAACTCCTCTCGGCGCGGGCAGCGGTTCAATCATTCCCACCAGGCCAGTGGATTGCCCAGCAAGGTGAGCTCAGCTCCTCTTTTTTCTGCCTGCTTGCTGGAAAGGTCGCGGTCCTTCGAGGCACAGTGATTTTAGCGGAACTCGGTCCCGGGGAGTGTTTCGGAGAGATGAGCATGTTGGAATGCAAACCCCGAAGCGCCGGCGTCCGCGCGGCTGAACCTTGCCAGGTGGCCTCGCTCAAAAGCACCGATCTTCTGGCCATCTACCGCGAGCGCCCCGATCAATACGCCATCATCATTCTCAACCTCGCCCGCGACCTGGCCCGGCGGCTCCATCGACTGGACGAAGCCTTCGCGGCCATCACGGCCTGAGCCCTCCAGGATCAACGCCAAACAATCTCTCCCGCCGGCACTCCACAAACTCCCGGCTGGCAAAGAAAGACCTGACCCGCTCCCGGTTGCCTCTCCATCTCGGCCGCTTCCAGACCCTTGGCCGCCGTGGTGATCAAAAGCTGATCGAGACGTTCCCCAGCAAAACAACACGAAGTCACCCGCGCACACGGCAGGGGAACTTCCACCAAACACTCCCCGGTCTCTCCATGGTAACAGCGCACCGCCCATCCGTCCCAGTGACCTGCCCATAGATTCCCCTCCACATCAATGCACATCCCGTCCGGACGACCCTGCGGGGCCCGCTCCACTAGGGGTCTCCGGTTCGAGACGGCCCCCGTCTCCAAATCAAAATCCAACCGGTCAATCCGCCCGGTCTTGCTGTCGATGTAATACAACGTCCGGTCATCCGCCGACCACGCCAACCCATTGGACGTTCCAATCCCCGACAATAACTCCACCAACTTGCCCGGTGGATCGAGCCGGAAAAACGATGCCGTCATCGGAGGCGCCGACAAGCTCATCGTCCCCACAAACAGTCTCCCTCTCCGATCCGCCTTCCCATCATTGAACCGATACTCCCCCGGTTCCTGATCCAAATGGACCACGGTGCCTCGAATCCCCGCCTCCGGATGAAAACGAACAATCCCCGTCTCCAGGCACAAAAACCAGTCGCCGCCCTCCACTGGAACCGCACAGCCGATCCGCTCCGGCAACGCCCAAACACAAAGCTCGCCCGATCCATCCAAACGTTTGAAAAGCTTCGACTCGATGTCCACCCACCAGAACGCCCCATCGCGCCAGACCGGACTTTCCCCCACCACGTTCCGCTCCGGCGACAACACTTCCACTGGAATTTTGCGCATCGCTGAAAAGTGCCCGGCAACCCCACCGGATCAAGCGCGAAACACCCCCCCGGCAAACTCACCCGCCCTCTTCGGTCCAAGGCTCACCCCCTCATGCCACAACCGCGTCTCAGCCCGCTTTGCGAACCCTTCCCAGAAACAGACTTCTCAGGCCAAAATGGACCACCAGCACCCGGGTCACAAACATGGCCACCATCACCCCGGTGGTTAGGGTCACAATATCGGTCAGCGACAACTCGGCTCCACGTTCCAGGATCGCCACCGAATAAACCAACCCCCAAACCAAGGCGATCTCCGGATAAATCGACCCTTTTAAAGTCGGAATATCCGACTGCGATCGCAGCACATCCCGCAAAATACCGCCGCCCGATGCCGTGATGGCTCCAAGCACCGGCCCCCAAAGCCACAACGGCTCACACCGCTGCTCAATCGCCACCATCACCCCAATGATCGTGAAAGTCGACAGCCCGATGGCTTCAAAAATCACCAAAGCTCCGCGGCTCGACCCCCAGCGGAAACGTCCCTCCATTCCAGATTCCACCGCTCCCTTTCGCCTCAGCAAGTCATACGCCCAAAAATAGAGCGTGCCCACGGCCACCGTGCCCAAAACAATCATCAGCAACTCGGGATTCCTCACGATGCCAATCGGTTCGCGATTGGTGATCATATCCCGAATGATTCCCCCGCCCACCGCAGGCAGCGCCGCCAGCACACCCGCCCCGATGATGTCGTAACGCTCCCGACGCGCAATCAAAACGCCCGAGAGAGCAAAGGCAATGGTTCCCGCCACTTCAAACCCGGTGAACCACAACGTCTTCATGGTAATCAATAGCAGCTGGGGAACCAAATAATGACGGGTCAATGTGGCCAATTGGCCTGAATCGCCCATCTGCTCAATCGCCTGATTGATCGCCAAAACCGTCGCCTCGGCCGTGGACGCCTTCGAAAACATCAAACAAAGAGGCGTTTCATACAAAATCCCCGGCACCATCTCGATCTCCCCAAGCTTATCGGTGCTCCAGGCCTTGCTCGCCACGGCCAACCGGTCGGCCAGAATCGCCTCGACCTCCCCCGTCATCAACACCTCAAGGAGGCGCCCTTCGTCCTCAACCGACACAACCTGACCAGCGAACACCGGCCGAGCCAGAAGCGCCGTGACCTCCGGCCCCTGATAATAACCACGAACAACTCCCAGCCGTTTGCCCTCTCCCAGCAACCGCTCAAGCGCACGAAACGAACCGT
The DNA here is from genome assembly GCA_046719555.1 of Verrucomicrobiia bacterium. Classification (GTDB taxonomy): domain Bacteria; phylum Verrucomicrobiota; class Verrucomicrobiia; order Methylacidiphilales; family CALFVM01; genus CALFVM01. The sequence goes on from JBDNCR010000105.1 coordinate 5,098, forward strand.
TCCGCGGCAGATGCCGACTTTCGCCCCGTCGCACGAAAAGGACCAAACTCTCCGACCGGTACGGCAGAGAAAACCAGGCCCAAGCCTGCCGCTCCGCCACCGGGGTGGCCGCCATCGCAAAATCAACGGTCCCTTCCTGAACGGCACGGAGGTTATCGTCCCAAGTCATCTCCTGAAAAACCGGTCGCAGCCCCGCCCCACGAATCACCGCCTTGGCAATCTCCACATCCAAGCCGGTCAGGCGCGGTTCCCCGTGCCGTCCCACCACCTCGAACTGGTAGGGAACCCCGGGCGACCATCCTCCCCGGATCTCCGAAGGACCAGCTCCCCGCCCGATGTCCGGCCCCACACTCCACCCCACCACGGCAATCCACAACCCCGCCGCGCCACAGCGGGCCACCGGGAACGCGGAAAAAACCTTCATGAGTGCCAGAGGCACCTCTCCTCCTAGCCGATTCTTCCACAATGGAAAGCGCCGAAGACGGGCTCCAACGGCTTCCTTTGCCCTGGCTTTAGGCTTGGCGGGGCGGCGGCTGACCGTTAGATCACCCCATGCGCAACATCCACGTCAACCGAGCCGGCCAAGCCCTCGGGCAATTCTCCAGTGAAGAAATCTTGGAAGGGCTTCGCACCGGACGGTTTCAACCGACCGATTTGGCGTGGGCCAGCGGCGAACCTGAATGGAAACCGCTCGCCGAGTTTGCCACCAAACTCCAAGCCACCTCCCCAACAGCCACGGCAGCCGTCTCTCCTCCCCTGCCGGAAGGGACCGCGGTAGCCCCGGCTTGGGAGCGCCGCGCCGAGATCGGCTTGCTTCCCGCTATATTCGAAACCATTCAGGAAATTCTACTCAACCCAGGATTAACCTTCAGCCGCATGAAAACCAGCGGTGGTCTGGGATCGCCTCTGCTTTACTTCATGATCTTGGGTTGCCTGGGGACCGGAGTCGGCACCTTATATCAGTTTGGCTACGGCGTCATCACGTCCGAATTCGACAGCCTCACCGAGACCTTGGCTCTGCCCGTCCTGGCGGCGATCGGACTGGTGGCCCTGCTCATTTTCGTCCCAATCTTTGTTCTCTTGAGCGCCTTTTTGGGAGCCGGGATGACCCACCTCTTTCTGATGCTGGTGGGCGGTGCCAAAAGAGATTTTGAAACCACCTTCCGGGTGGTCAGTTACAGTTATGGCACCGCTTCGATCCTGAACTTGGTTCCCCTCTGCGGATCCTACATCTACAGTCTCTACG
>JBDNCR010000106.1:0-6264 GCA_046719555.1 Verrucomicrobiia bacterium
CTGTCCCAACTCCTCCATCACCGCCGAACCAAACCCACCTTTAATTACGTGATCTTCAAAAGTCACCATCACCTCGGCACTCCGCGCAAAAAACTCCAAGGTGCCCGTGTCCAGCGGCTTAGCAAAACGCGCATTAATCACCGCGGCCGAAATTCCTTGGGCAGTCAATGCTGCCGCCACCTCCAACGCCATCGGCAACATCTGTCCGTAGCTCCACAAAGCCACCTGCTGCCCATGTTGAACCACCTCAGCTTTCCCAATCGGAATCAGTGCCGGTGCCTCCTTTATCTTTGCTCCCGGTCCATTTCCTCGTGGATAACGAATGGCAATCGGACCCGGATGCTGAATCGCCGTGTGAATCATGTCCGCAAACTCATCCTCGTCCTTCGGCGACATGTGGACCATGTTCGGCACGCATCGAAGGTAAGAAATATCGAACAACCCGTGATGCGTCGGGCCATCGTCGCCCGACAGCCCCCCGCGATCCATGGCAAAGACCACCGGAAGATTCTGCAAAGCAATATCATGCACAATCTGGTCAAAGGCCCGCTGCAAAAAGGTCGAATAAATCGCACACACCGGCTTGAACCCCTTCGTCGCCAACCCGGCCGCAAACAACACCGCGTGTTCCTCCGCAATACCCACATCAAAATACCGGTCCGGATGCTTCGGCTGGAACCGATCCAAAGCCGTTCCGTTCGGCATGGCCCCCGTAATCGCCACGATCTTGTTGTTGGTCTCCGCCAACTTCGAAAGCGTGTCCGCAAACACCATCGAGTAGGTCGGAGGGGCCGGCGTATTCTTCTCCTCCCCGGTCACTTCATAAGTGCCCGGTCCTACCCCGTGATACTTCTTCTGTTTGGACATCGCCAGGTCGAATCCACGACCCTTTTTCGTCAGCACATGGAGGAGCACCGGATGATGCTGCTCCTTCAGAAACTCAAACGTCTTAATCAACGACTCAATATCATGACCGTCCACCGGACCGTAATAGGTCAGGCCCATCTCCTCAAAAATCACGCTGGGGAAAATGATGCTCTTGGCCGCCTCTTCGGCCTTCCGGGCCAACTTCAGAGCCGCCTTGCCTCCCAGCCGCTCAACCAACTCACCGGCCTTATCATGCAGGTAACTGAATTGGGGACTGGTGGTAATCCGATTAAAATAACTCGCAATCGCTCCAACATTCTTGTCGATAGACCACTCATTATCATTCAACACCACAATCAACTTCTTGGTGTGGTGGGCCACATTGTTGAGTGCCTCAAACGTGATCCCGCAGGTAAACGCCGCATCCCCACACAACGCAATCACATGCTCGTTCGAGCCCCGCATATCCCGGGCCGAAGCCATCCCCAAAGCCGCCGACAAGGCCGTCCCCGCATGACCCGCCCCGTAACAATCATGCGGACTCTCCGCACGAACCATGAACCCATTAAGCCCATCGGGCTGGCGGATGGTGTGGAACTCCTTCCGCCGTCCAGTCAACAGCTTGTGCACATAAGCCTGGTGGCTCACATCAAACACAAAATTATCCGACGGCGTATTAAACACGTAATGGAGCGCGATCGTCATCTCCACCACCCCAAGATTCGGCCCCAAATGCCCCCCATTTTTGCTGATCACCGTGATCAACTCCTCCCGGATTTCCTGGGCTAGGGTCTCCATCTCCTGCAGCGAAAGCCGCTTCACATCCGACGGTGAGTTAATTCGGGAAAGGATTGTCTCAGGCATAATCGTTTACTCTCACTCTTGCAGGCAACGGACCCCTTCTAAAAAAGGCTGGCCTCATCGTCCGGTTCATTATCGGCGCCGGTCTCAGGCTCGCCCGCTTCCTTCGGAAATTCGGACCGCGTGAGATTCCCCGACTTGTCCCGGGTAAGCAACTCGATTTTTTTCTCCGCCGCTGCCAGTTTCTCCGAACATTTCGCCACCAAGCTCATCCCTTCCTCATAGGTGGTGAGAATCTCCTCCAGCGGCATCTCGCCCGACTCCATCCGGGTCACCAACTCCTCCAACCGCTCCACCGCCTCCTCAAAGCTGAGCTCCTCTCTCTTCGTCACCTTCGGCATCAACCTATTCGCGCACAATCCTCCCGCGGGTCCAGCCAAATCGATTCGTCTCCCCCTCAAGGACCATCTTTGATCGTGACCGGCACCGTCCGCGGGTTGCCAAGCGATGAACTGTTCGTGGGACGGCTCAGATGAATAAAAAATTGCTCGTCCATTTCAAACTCACCATCCGCATGAATGGGCACTTCCACTGTCATGGCCGGCACCCCAGGGAAAAATAGAACCCGGCGATGCACATGCTCAAAATCGCCCCCGGCAAAAATGGAACCCCCGCGTGCCGTTCCATCCGAAGTAAAGAAATCGACCGTCGCTGGCTCCCCTTGATACGCCCGCCGATTAATGGTCACCCGCAAAACCCCCTGCCCCTCCGTCACCACGTAGGTCGGCTGCGCGAACTCAAAAAAGCCGAGATTGTGACGCGGAATCACCACCTGCGTTGACGCCAAGCCCAGAACACCCCCCAACGGCTGCGAAAGATCCAACCAGAACGTCCTCGGCTGCAACTCCACCTGCCCGCTGTTCATCACCGGAATCTCCACCAGCTTAATCCGCTCATCTGGCGCAAAAACAAGATCCCCAGCCACCGGCATAAAATGCACGCCTGGCACCGCCGACTCCGCCCGCGTCGAATAACTCACCGTTGCCCCGGCGGCAACCGTTCCCGTCCGACGAACCTGAATCCCCACACCCCCATCGTCCGCATTCACCACATGGCGGCCGTGGACAAAACCAATCCGTGGCGTCAAATCTTCATCCACCGCTAGCTCCCGGAACCGAATGGTCAACCCCCACGAGGTAATTGCGCCCGAATCCAGAGCCAGCCCATCCGTGACCCGCAACTTCCATTCCCCAATCGAATCTTCCCCGGTAAAAATCCACGCCGGCGCATCCTTCACCGTAAATGGCCCACTCGACGGATCCGGGAATCGGAAAATCGCCTCCTTCCCCGACGGACTTACCAAAGCAAAGGTCAGATCCGACAAAAAGGTATGCGTCCCATTGATGTCCAAAGTCACAAGACCAATCGGTCCAGTGATCGGCACCTGCAATGTCGAGGTTACCGTGCCGACCACCGGAATGTCCAACGGCGTGCTGTTAACAAAAGACCGAGGGGACGACAACGCAGCCGGCCGGTTCCGCAAAACTTGAAACAAATTCGGCATAGCCGCATTCGCCAACTTCCGAGCCGTGTTCACTGACCGGGTCGAGTTTCGAAACAAATGATGCGCCAGCTCAAGGTTCGTCCGTTGGGGATAACGCGCTTTCGCCAGAGCAAAAATCCCGGTGATATGTGGAGCCGCCATCGACGTGCCCGAGAGCAGACCATAATCACTGTCCGATCCCGACAAGGTTGACACAATCTCATCCCCAGGGGCCACATAAGTCACCATCGACCCAAAGTTGGAAAAATCTGCCAAGCCGCCCTGCCGTGTCGCCGCTGCCACCGACACCACCCCGGGCACCAAATAACTGGCCGGATACGACGGTTTTTGCTCCAAATTCTCATTATCATTCCCCGCCGCAGCAATCACCAGCAACCCTGCATTTCCAAACGCCCGGAAACTTTCCTCCTCAATCGAACTATAACCCGGCCCGCCAAAACTCGCGTTGGCCAAAGTCGCTCCGTTATTTATTGCATACTCCATCGCCTCCAAAATCGCCGCTGTCGGAAAGCCCGGACGTTCTCCCGGGTTAAAGATTTTCGACGCCTTCAACAGCATCAACTGCGCTCGCCACGCCACCCCCGTCACCCCTTTTCCATTGTTTCCAACCGCCCCAATCGTGCCCGCCACATGCGTTCCGTGACCATCATCATCCTCCGCTAGAAACGGAACCGACGTCCCCCGCGCGGTATCAATTCCATGAACATCATCGATGTAGCCATTACCATCATCATCGATGCCATTACCCGGAATCTCTCCCGGATTCCTCCACAAGTTTCCCACCAAATCCTCGTGGGTGAACAAAGTCCCCGTGTCCACCACCGCGACGATGACCTGGCTTGCATCATTCCGCAAATCCCAGCCGTCCGTCGCCTGAAGGTCAAAACCCTGCTGCCCTCCATTCCCCCCAAGATTCCGCAAGCCCCACATCTCATTCGCGATAAACCGTGGATCGTTTGGCACCGCACACGGATAGCGCATCAAATCCGGCTCCGAAAAACGGACCTCCTTGTCCACCGATGCCGTTAAGACCACCGATGACGCCGAACGCCCAGCCCGCTTGACCCGATAGGTCGCCACCCCGGGAACCAACTGACTCTCAAACACCATCTCCAACTCATGCCGCTCTGCAAACAAGCGCCGCGCCGCCTCATCCACCCCTTCAGCAAACCGAACCAACAACGTGTCCATCGTGAAGTCGCCGATAAAATTCCGCTCCCCAGCCTCCGCCCACACCCGCTCCACCATGAGGTTCCGCAAATAATGGCCTACCAACCATTCGGCCGGTTTCCCTCCTGGCACCTCAACCACTTGATACGACGCCGTCGGCCCGAACGCTCTCAAAAAAGTCGCTCCCATCGCCTCGTGCAACCGCCCCCCAGCCGTCAAACCGACTCCATCCCGAAACTTCACCAACAACCGCACCGGACGAGCCTCATCCTCTCCAATCGCTTGCCGTCCTTGCCCACGGTCCAACAACTGTCGCAACCAAGGATTAAACCGGGTCGCATCGGCCTCCCCAGACGCCGCCAAACCGCCCAATTGCAACCGCGCCCACAACGCCCCCACCTCAATCCGGCCCGGCACCTGCACCACCCGGAACACCGTCGATTCTCCAAAACGCATCAGCGTCGTCGCCGACTGCGCTGCCAAGACCCGATCCAATGCCTCCACCCGTCCGGGAGCCTCCTCCAACAACAAAAAGTTCGGCGCAAGAACGGTCTCACCCGCCTGAACCCGCGGTCCCATCACCCCCAAAATCGCCCAGACAAAAACCCCCGCCCAAAACCGTTGATCCCAATGCATGACCGATAGCAGCCACTTACCGGAGTTAATTCAAGTTACTTTTGCGTGTCAGCTCCTTCTCCACCCTCTCCACCAACTCCGAGCCCTCCACCCTGCGCCGCAAGGCCAACCCCTCCCCATCCTCGGCAAATTCCATCCTTGCCACCAAACGCCCTCGCCTTGTTACCCATCGAAACTCCGTTACCCCAGCCTCCTTCAACGCCCGACTGCCCTCCTCCTCCGCAACGCCCGGTCGGAACATCACCAACCACCCCTCCCCCACCGAAACCCCGTCGCCACCCGCATCACCATACAGCAGCGGTGCCATCCAACACCAACCGACCACCACCCAAAAAAAAGCTGGCATGATTCACTCATGCCAGCTTTCCGAACTTTGTCAGGACCGATTATTTGAAATAGTAACGGAAACCTCCGCTCACAATGTGATGTCCAATGTAATCGAAGCTCTCCGTGTAACGCCCGGCATAGCGAAACTCCGGATCAATCATCACCAGAAACTTATACTCGGCAAACAAACCCCAGCGCTCCGCCACCATCACCTCACACCCGGCAATCCCTTGCGTCGTCAAAACCCAATCATCGGCCGAACCCCGAAGCACCACCGGCACCCCGCCCACATTCCCCGTTAACCGCGAGTTATCCGATTGGAGATAAGCTCCCCCAATCCCGGCTCCGGCATAAGGACGAAATTGCCCAAAATCGAACTTCATCAACCCGTTCAACGAAAACACCGCCGAATCAAAGCGAGTGCGGGCATTCAACCCCGGCGAAACCACGCCCGGCGGAATACTCAAATTCCCTTTGCCCCTAAAACCAAGGTAGAAGCTCTCAAACTCAATCGTCGGCAAAAACTTCGGTGCCGATGGATCCCCCGCATAGCCCGGAACCTGGGACATATCCCAAGTATGACCCAGCTTGATCCCCGCCAGCGGCTGAATGCTCCCCCCCATGTCATACGGAAAATTCGGCAAACCCGCCCCCGGGAAGAAGGGATTGAGATTCACATTCTCACCTCCCGAAACCTGCGACAACGATGCACCCCCAAACGCCCCCGCATAAATCCCCGTCGCCGGCCCCCGCGGAGCCACATCATCAAATCGGAATTGCGGAGCCCGACCCGGAGGAAGCGTCGGTGCCGGACCGGTCATGGTCGGTGGAGGATAACGTGCGGCTGTGCGAGTTTATCTATCGCAACTTGGGCAGCATCACGGCGATCGCCGCTACGA
>JBDNCR010000107.1:0-6189 GCA_046719555.1 Verrucomicrobiia bacterium
GGTGGTGCCTTCCGGCAGCGCAACACGGAGGAGGTAAGTGACTTCCTCACCGATAACCGCCTGGGTGGCGCTGTTGCCACCAGCGGCGGTCACCACCCAGTTCATGTTCCCGGCACTCGGATCATTTAGAATAACGCCGCCGGAGACGAGTTTGTAGGAGGTTCCGGCGAGGGTGCCTTCAAGTGCGGTGATGGTCCGACCTGCGACCATCTCGGAATTTTGATCGGCATCGACGTCCCGAACAAGATTGGTTGAAGCGACAAAGGATATAGGGTCGATGTTGATATTGCCGTCGGCGGGTGAGGCGACGCGGGAGAAGAAGGAATTGCCAAAAAGATCGCCTTCTTGGATGCGGATGATGTTGGTGAGGAGAAACTCGGCGGCGGTGGGGCCGTCGAAGAAATCAACCCGATCCCAGTGACCCGCCGTGCGTTGCCAGGAAATGTTCGTGGTCCCAAAGACGGGAGTAACGGAAGTTACAAACTTTTGCCCTGCCTGACTGCCTCCAGTGATCTGAACTATTTTCCCGGCGCTGCCTCCGACGAGGAAGTCGGCCGTTTGATCGAAATCGGCCGCGCGCATCAGGACAAACCCGGTGGTTGAGGCCCAGGTGACCGCACTGGTGTTAACCGTAGCCACGTCATTTTGGAGGGCAAAACGGAGTCCGGCCTGAGTGCCTGAGAGAATGGAGGTGACATAGCCTCCACGCATTTCTGCGGATGAATCAAAATCGGAGGCGCGGGTGAGGTCGGCCAGACCGCCGACCACGGAGGTCACGACATAGATCCCGTTCTCGGCAGCGTTGGTCTGATCCTTAACCAGAACGCGATTACCGACCGCAAGGGAGACGCCGTCAATGGTGGACGAAATGCCGGTGAAGCTTCCTGTGGAAAAGCCTGCAAGGTTGCCCGTGGTGGCAACGCGGACGAGAGAATCCGAGCTTACGGCGACGTAGACGCCGTTTTGGGTGCCGTCAGCCTGGTTTTTGATTAGGAACCGTTCGCCATGGGCGATGGTCACTCCATCAATGGAGCCGGTCGCGCCGATGAACCGTCCGTTGGTTAGACCGTCTTCGGTGAGTCCGGAGGCGAAATAGGTCACTCCGGCCAAGGCTCCGGTGGTGGCGGCTGCGACGGTGGCATCGACCCCGCCCGAGACGACATAGATCCCATTGCGCTCGGGATTGGCCGCAGAATTGAGAAGAACGACATTACCGGATTCAAGCTCGACGCCGTCCACGACAAATGCGGTTCCGCGATGTTGTCCGGTTCCGGCGCCGCCACCGGTCGGAACAAAGACCGAGCCGCCGGTCTGGGTGTAGACTCGCGCTCCGGTGTCGAAACTGTCGAGAGGAGCGACGATATAGATCCCGTTTTGTCGGGCATCGGTCTGCCCGACGACCAAGACGCGATCGCCAACGCGAAGGGTAACGCCGTCGATCAGTCCAGGGGCACCGGTCAGGGCTCCGGTCCCGGCGGGGCCACCGGTCGGAATGTATCCGAGGAGGTTGCTGGTGGCGATAACGTTGACCGTGTCCCAGCGGAAGCCTTGCGAGTCAAAGTGGGGCATGGCAGCCCAGACGATGGAATCGACACCAAGCGTGGCGACGGTAGACTGCTGGCCGAAGATGGCGCCGGCATGGGTGGCCCCCTGAGTGACCATGACGGTGTAACCGACGGTGATTTCCGCCGGGGTATCGAAGCTGTTGTGCCGTTCCCAGACGGTCGTGGTGGCGGTGACGCGGTAGAGGCCGTTTTCCGCAGGGTTGGTTTGGTCCTTGACCAGCACGATGTCTCCGGCCTGAAGGGTTACCCCATCGATTGTGGCGGGGGCGGCGGAGAAATTGGCGATGTTTGCAGTGGTGGCGACCCGGGCGAAGTTATCGACATTGATGACTTCCGAGCCGGCGAGGATTTTGGTGAAGGTCGGGGCGCGAGGAATCACCACGGCGTCGTCGGTCCGGTCCTCGGCCAAATGATCCGGGCCACCATCGGACCCGGCATATTGGAAGAGGGTGGCCGTGTTGGTGATGTTGGTGCGGGCGGCGGCGGTGTTGTTGAGAACGAGGTCGTAGGTGACCAGGATGAAGTTGGAACCGTCGTTGGTGGGGACGCCTTGGCCACTGCGCCCCCGATTGATCCCGCCTGACCTGGGATCGGTCGGATCCCCTTCATCGAAGGTATCAGCCAAGAAGATTTGGAAGGCGCGGCTGGTAGGATCGTAACTGTAGAAGTAACCGACGCCGACGGCCGTGGTGTCGGAGAAGTTGACGGGAGAGGATCCAACGGTTGCAACCGAGGCGTTGAGGGTGAAGTGGCGATTGGCGAAAGTGCCTCCGCCGAGAACCGTAACAGCGTAGCCCGCGATCATCTCGGACGGTTGGTCAAAGTCGGTTGCCCGGACCAGGTTCATGGTGGTGCCGGAAGCTCCACTGACGACGTAGATGCCGTTCTGAGCGGCATTGGCTTGATCTTTGACCAGAACGCGGTCGCCGTTGTTGAGGAACTGTCCGTCGATGCTGCGCGAAATGCCGGTCAGGGGAAAACCGAGGTCAGCGGTGGTGGCGACGCGGACGGTGGAGTTGATGAGTTGGCCGGTGGAAAGAACGGTTCCATCCCCACGGATGACGGTGAGGAAGACGTCGGAGGCAAAGGTAGCGGCGGAGGTCGGCGCCTCATATTCCAAAGGGATGGTATCGCGCAGGCCGACGTCGAAGGCGTCCGAGCCGCCCCGGTTCTCCAGAACGATGGCGAAACGGACCATGTCGCCCGAGTCAAGGAGCCCACGGGTTTCATCGACGCCTCCGATGGTTTCGGCAATGGCGGAAGTGACCGGCCCCCCGGTGAAGGCGGCAGGTTGTCCGGGCTCGTTGAATTGGATTGCGCCAAAACCGAACCCGGTCTCTTCGAAACCGACGACGCCCTTGTAAATGAGGACGTTGGGCTCGGCCAATTTGATCTGGATGATGGCATTGGCGTTGGACTCGACCGCTGGCTCTTGGGTGGACCGTTCACCTGATTGAACTTGATTGGTCAAGAAGAGTGCGTCGGCAAAAGGATCGTCGCGAACGGTGACGGTAAAGAGAAGGTCGATGACTCGGGGGAGGTTGTTCGGGTCATCGGCATCGCCAAAGAAAAAGGTAATGAAGTTTGAGGAGGGATCGACCGTGATGGTCGGGTCAGGCAGGGCGACTCCTCCGGGGATCACATGCATTGAATGGGTCGGGCCATACTTGGCTTCCCCCGCTGCCGGGGGAAGGGCGCTGGGGGCACCGACCATGAAAGTGGTGATCTCGGCGGCCGAAAGGACGGGAAGCGGCAAGTAGTCGGTAAAACGGAATTGCTCCAGGTCTCCCGAGGGCACCTCGTAACGGAGCCGGTAGGTGATGGTATCGCCCGGAGAAAGATTGATGTTACCGCTGCTATCGGTGAACGGGGCAAGGTTGGTGCTGCCGTTGATGGCGTAGATGCTTTTGGAAAGTTCACCTTCCACGATGACCACGCCGGCACCGGAGCCGTCGGACCGGCCCACAAAACTGGTGGCGAAGCCCGGGGCCAAAGCGAGGACATTGCCGGTGATGGTGACGCTGTTGTCGAGAGCGTCGCGGGAGTTCAAGGACGCCTCGCCGGAGGGGAAGTCGTCGCTGAACTTGTCTTGGATCACGGTGCGGAAGATGATTCGACCGGTGGTGGGTCCGTTGTTGTAGCCGGTGAGGTCGTTGGGGATGCCGGGGGTGGGATTGTTCGGATCGACGCCGCCGCCAAGGAGTCGGCCGGCGAGGGCGTCGGGGCTGGTGATGGACTCGGCGAGGGCGCGCCGGATCAATTCGTCGGAGACGCGGAAGGTGATGGTGGTGGTGCCATCGTTGGGGGCGGGATCGAGGGTCAGATTCCCGGACGCCACCGCGCCAGTGAAGTTCTGGCTGACGGTGTAGTTGGAAGTGTCGAAGAGGAGGCTGGCGAGGGAGAAGGTGTTGCCGTTGATTTCGAGGAAGGCTCCAAAGGTTTGATCGAACCGTTGACCGTCCGAGAAGGTGTCGGTGATGACGATCTCATCGAAGGCGAAGTAATCCGAAATCTGAAAGTTGAGGGTGTACTCGAGGGTGTCGCCGGGCGTGGCTCCGGGGGTGCCGGTGTCGATGGCAATGCCGACCCCCTTCTGCACGGCAATCGATTTGGCGGTGAAGGTGTTTTCAAAGGCCGGGCTGGGAATGGCGTTGGGCGGGTTGAGGAGGTTGGGATCGACCGTGGCGTTGAACCCGATGCGGACCGGAGCATCCCGCACGTCGATGGGGGTCCAAGAGCCGTAGCCCCAGGCTTGGTTTTGGACGATTTCGAAAGCTCCGTCGGCCCCGGGCAAGATTTCATCTCCGTTGGCGTCCAAACGGGGGACGTAGAACTGAATCTCGATCCAAGCGTTGCCGGTGACTGAACCATCAAAAACGATGCCTAACTCCCCACCAGGAATGGAGGTGGATGGGAGTGGCTGGGCCAGGGAGAAGGCATGACTCGCTGCCGAAATCGAAACAAACTGAACCCGATCGGAGAGTTGATCGAAGATGTGGAGGTCTTCCAGGGTTTGCCCCGGGGCAATGTCGACATTGATCCGATAGGTGCGAAGAAAGTTCGGGCCAGTCGCCGTCTCGCCTTCGGGACCGTCGAAGGTTTTGCTCAGGGAGGCGAGGGAAATGTCGACATTGGTCGAGACAAGGTCCGGAACGCCGATGATGCTCGGGTCGCTGGAGGGGTTGTCGAGCGGGTCGTTACCAAAGCGGAATCCGCCCCAAGCCGCGATGGGCAGGGGCACGCCGACATCGGCCAGGTCACTCAACTGGAGCGAAAACACAATTTCTGCTCCGGGTTGATTCGGTGTGAAGGAGCCGAAGGGGAGTTCTATCACCAGAAGCTGATCCCCGTTGGTGAAGCTCCCGTTCAACATGGCAAAGTAGGGGCTGGCAAGGTTGGTGGTGGAGATGAAGACCGGATTGCCGGTGTTGTCGACCGCGTAGGGGTGAATGACGCCGAAGCCGCCGTTGGCGGTGTCATCCAAAGTCAACAAGGTGAAGTTGACGGGAACTCCGAGGTAGGTGGGGGTCGTGGCTAGGGTCAGTCCGTCAAAGGTGTCGGACGGATCCAGCCCGGGTGCGACGCCGTCGGTGCCCGTCCGATTGATCGCCACATCGATCCACGGTCCGTAGCCGGTGTCGGCGGGATCGGCGTTGTCAAAGGTGACGCGAATCTGGGCGGTTTCCCCGATGCCGACGGATCCCGGGGCGTCGAGAGTCACCACGGGCACTGCGTCGAAAAGGATGCGATCTTCGAGGGTCTCCGAAACCAGCTTGCGACGGAGGGTGGGGGGGCGGGAAGCCCGTTTGGGCATGGCCCACCACTTGTCCCGAGACATGCGCCGCTTACTCATCGCGGGTATCATGCCTTGCGTTCTGGTCGGTTTAAGCAGATTGAAATGAATCGGCCTTGGGGCCACATCAAACGGCGGAACCAAGTGGAAGGGGTCGATGGTCTCTTGATTCAATCCATTTTCTGTAATTTCAAAAAGGAGTGGGTTGGCGGGCGCGGTTCCCGATTCGAGTCAGACCTCGTGCGGGGCGGGGACTTCGGTCCGATCTTTGGGCTTGTGGCGTGGGGGGGGAAACCGAAGGAGCCGACGACGGTTCGGGAGTTCGGGATGGCCGGAGCTGCGCGTGGCCGACGACTCAGCGCCGACGTGGGGCACCGGCCGTGGTGGTGGGAGGGGGCGGGTTGGGATTGGCCCGGAAGGTGATCCGGCCTTTGCTCAGATCGTAAGGGGACATCTCCATTTTCACCCGATCGCCCACGGCGAGGCGGATGAAGTGTTTGCGCATTTTACCGGAGATGTGAGCCAAGACCTCATGGCCGTTGTCGAGCGCCACGCGAAACATGGTGCCTTTCATCACGGCTTTCACCGTTCCTTCAACTTCCATCACATCACCGGCCACAGAGAGAACTCCTCATTTTTGTTTTTCGAGCCCCGGACGCTAGCAGGGGGCTGAAGCGGCAACAAGGGAAAGTTTTGGTCGGCGGTTGCCTTTGGTCCGCAGAGTCAACGCTGGGCAGGGGCGGGTTGATGAGGGACGGGTTCGGCCCGGTGCGATGGGTTGGATGGCTCGCTGGAGAGTTGTTGGAGGAAGCGTTGTCCTTGGCGGTGCAG
>JBDNCR010000108.1:0-6187 GCA_046719555.1 Verrucomicrobiia bacterium
TTTCATCTCCGTGCTCACCTTCCTCATTCCCGTGGCCCAAATGCTCCTCCTCATCGTGCTGGTGCCCTGGTTGATGCAAGACGAGCCTGCCGTCGGCACCAGCGCCTTCTGGTTCACCCGCCCCATGACCCCAGAGTTCGTCCTCACCTCCAAAGCCCTCTTCATCGCCGCCGTCATCCTCGCCCCCCAAATCGCCCTCGAACTCCTCCTCATGGCCATCAACGGAATCGCCCCCATCTACCTCGCCCTGGCCATCCCCGAAATCCTCCTCAAAACCCTGGCCTTCATCCTCCCCTTGGCCGTCGTCGCCGCCATCACCCCGTCGATCGGCAGCTATGCCCTCTGGCTCATCTCCGCCTTCATCGCCTTGGCGATCCTCTCCACCATCGGCGTCTATTTCTTCGTCTTCGTCGGCGACGAAACCTTCGCTCCCGCTCGCACCTCCGGCACCCTGGCCTCCTCCAGCCAAATCGTCTCCGGCCTCATCTACCTCGTGGCAGGCTCCGCCCTTGTTCTCTGGCAATACCGGACCCGATCCACCCGGCAGACCGTCATCGCCGCAGTCGTCATCCTCATCGTCGCCTTCAACACCTCCCTCTTTTGGCGTTTCGACTTCTTCCACCGGGCCCTTCCCCCCGCCGAATCCGATCCGGCCATGGCCCCCGCCACCCTCCTCGCCGACGGACGCAACCTCCACGCCACCCGCATCAACCCCCTCCGCAGCCGGGAACCACCGCAGCGCGAACTCAGCCTCGACCTCCACCTCGCCCCGCTCCCTCTCGGCCTCTGGGCCACCCCAGAACGCGTCAACGCCACGGCCCAGTTCGATGGTGGCACCGAATTCCAAGACCAAATCCAATTCTCCTCCGTGGCCTCCGAATCCAACGACCTCATCCGCGCCCTTCTTCCTCAAGCCTTTCCCGGAGCCACCCTCATCGGCCAATCAACCCCCGGCCCGGCCCTCTGCCCGGTCATTCGCCTCCCCGAAAACGAAGCCACCCGACTCGCCCACCTGCCCTTCCGCCTCAACCTCGACGTCCAATGGCTCCTCCTCGACGGCACCATTCACTACCAAATCCCCCTCCGCCCCGGCCTCCACTTCCAAGACGGCACCCGCCAAGAAACCATCCGTAACATCAGCCGACTCGGACCCAACGCCACCGTCACCCTCCTCATCCGCGACATTCGCCTCCTCCTCGCCCCCGACCTCCAACCCTCCGACTCCCCCCTCGCCCCAGGCAACAAACCGGTCATCTACGGACTCTATCACCCTCAACGGCGCGAATTCTGGCCCGGCAAAGCCGAGTTCGACTGGCAGGCCGGCATCTTCCAAGGACGAATCTTCATCGCGCGCCCGCAAGTCATTTTCTTCAACTGGCGCAGCCATGAACCCTCCCCCATCTCCGACCAATGGCTGGAAAACGCCGAACTGGTCCGCATCACCGTCCGCCCCCGCGCCACCCTTACCCGTTCCCTCACCCTGGACGACCTCCGCATCATCGACGCCAACTAACCCCTCCAGCCCCCTCCGCGCCGCCCCTCCACTCCCCACCCACCTTTGACAATCCTCCATCGCCTTGGCAACTTTACGATGGAGGTTCGCCCCCATGTCGGCCTTTCGACAACCACAACTTGCCCGCACCAACCGATGGTTCCTCATCATCGGCCTCCTCGGACTCATTGCCCTCGGCACCTACGCCTATTGGGACCACCACCAACGCCAACAGGCCAAAGCTGCTCGAACCCTCACCCTCCCCTCCCAACTCCCCGAGTAAAACCCGCTCGTTTCCGGGGGCACGCTTGCCTCCCCTCCAAAAACCTGATGAACTTCGGCTGTTCCCGGTATGGAAATCACCCTCATCCTATCCCTCACCGCAACCGCCCTCGCCGCCGTGGTCCTCTATCGCAAGGTCATCCAACCCGCCTGGCGGGTTCGCGAACTCGCCTCCAACCTTGCCGCCGGGCGTCCCCGGGGTGGTTACATCCCCACCGGCTGGTTCGGCCTCGATCAAGTCATTCGGGATCTCGAACGCCTCGATGACCGGATCGCCAACCTCGAAAAACACGCCTCCGCCGACAAATTCAACCTCCAAGCCACCATGGCCAACATGGTGGAAGGCTTCATCGTCGTTGACCGCACCCTGCAAATTCAACAAGCCAACGACGCCCTCCTCCGCATGTTTGCCATCACCGCCGATCCCGTCGGCAAACCCATGCGTGCCGTCCTCCGCCACGCCGGGGTCCAACACCTCATCGAATCCGCCATGCTCGAGGGACGACAAATCTCACGCGAGATCGAACTCGAAGAAGTCGGCGAAACCACCCAACCACGCTCCTTCGAAGTCAACGCCTCGCCCCTCTTCGATATCGTCCAGCGTGTCACCGGAGCTGTCGTCGTCTTCCATGACATCTCCAAAATCCGTCAACTCGAAGACGTCCGACGAGAATTCGTCGCCAACGTCTCGCACGAACTCCGCACCCCCCTCTCCATCTTCCGGGGTTACCTTGAAACCATCGAAAACACCCCCGACCTCGAACCCACCGAACTCCGCCGCATCCTCGCCGTCATGCACCGTCACTCCGACCGCTTGAACTCCCTCGTTGAAGATCTCCTCCTCCTCGCCCGCCTCGAATCCAAGCGCCTCCCCATGGAACCTGAACAAATCCACCTCTCCACCTTCTTCCACGACCTCACCGCCGACTGGGAACGGATGGTCCGCCAAAAAGGATGCCGACTCCGGGTCGAGCTCGCCTCCACCCTCGACTCCATCGAAGCCGACCGGCTCCGACTCGAACAAGTCCTCATCAACCTCCTCGAAAACGCCCTCAAATACTCCAACCCAGGCGGCGAAATCCGTCTCGGAGCCAAACACGGACACGAACAAGGCACCGTTCTTTTCTGGGTCGGAGACGACGGCATCGGCATCCCGCGCGACAAACTCACCCACGTCTTTGAAAGATTCTACCGGGTCGACAAAGCTCGATCCCGCGACCAAGGCGGCACCGGCCTGGGACTCTCCATCGTCAAACACATCGTCCAAGCCCACGGCGGCCGTGTCTGGGCCGAAAGCACCCCGGGCTGTGGCACCACCATCTCCTTCCTCTTACCCCGCACCATGACCGGGCTCAGCGACGAATTCATGCCGGACGGCGAAACCAAAAAAATCCCTCTCTCCGGCCTCTCCACCTAATCGGTCCCCGGCCCCCCATCCCCGCCACACCGATCCGCCTCTAGTCCCTCCCGCCCGGCTGCCACATCAACTCCGCCTTATCCAGCCATCCTCGGCTCACCGGCAGAGCCTGCCCGCCCACCTCCAACCCATCGAACGACGATAATCGTACCGGGAAATACCCGGTCTCCCCCGTTAAACTCGCCTGACGCTCCTCCCCCAAAAGAAAATCAATAAACCGCTCCGCCGCATCCGGCCGATCCGAAAACTCCGGAATCGACGCCAATTGCAGCGTTACCAACGTTCCTCCTTCGGGAAACCACCACACCACATTCTCCGATCCTGGCACTGTGATCCGCCCCGCCGCCCGTGCAAACGTCAAAGCCGCCTTTCCCTCTCCCACCTTTCGCCACCCCTCCCCGGCCACCACCCTCCGGCCCTCCGTCCAGCTCATTGCCTCCCGCACCGCCTGCTTCTGCCGGGAAACCCGACGCGTATTGGCCGACGCCCCCTGATCCTTCAACCTCAACGCTCCCAGCAAGCTGGGATCATCTGGCCACACCGCACCTGGCTCCTTCATCAACTCCTCCAAAGACCTGCCCCGCAACTCTCCCGCCCGCTCCCCGCACGCCACAAACAAAAACGGCGTCCACCGAAACGGCCTCGACCACCGATCCTCCGGATCATAAGCATGTCCCAAAAACGCTCGCGACAACCCCACCAACCCCTCCCCAGTCGGCATCTCCCTCAACAAACCAGCCCCCGCCCAACGTGCAACCCGCTCCGGCGGCCCCAGCAAAACATCCGCATCCCTCGGGGGCTGTCCATCCTCTGGCAACACCCGCTGCACCGCCATCAAACCCTCCTTCCTCGACCACTCCTGCAACCAAGACTCCGGCAACAAATCTCCCTCCACGTAAATCACCAGAACCTCCACATCAATCGGCTCAAACGCCGGTTTCCGAAACAACTTCTTCGCCGGGGCAAACGCCGGCTCCCCGCCCGTCTTCCGTTCCGGCCACGCCACCGGAACCTCCTGCCCCCGACCAGGCCGCGCCACCGGAACCTCCACCACCTCCGACAAATCCTGACCCTCAATCAGCGGAATCCCCTCAATCCGCACCTCCTCCGGCTCCGAACGTTGACCACCACAGCCCACCATCCACCACACCCCAACCAGCAGCCATCCCCACTTCACTCGGCTCACCGGACCCTCCCCCGGCCCAAAACCCAGGCCCAACCCATCCACACCCCAAACACCAAAGCCACCACCGCCTTAAACCACAAATTCGTCCACGGATGAATCGGATTCCCGTAACTGTCGCAACCCAGAGCCAACGCCAGCCCCACCAACAACCCAATCTCCCATCGCCCCCGCCCCTGACTCCAAGCCCATGCCGTCGCCCACGCCACACACGGACCCAACATCGCGTACGAATTGGCCTCCGTCCTCGGATTAAACAACATCAAATACCACACCCCCCACACCAACACCGACGGCCATCCCAACGCTCCCAACCGCGTGGCCGACCTCCACGCCGCCCCCAGCGTCCCCAGCGCCGCCACCACCCGCACCCCCGTCCACCACCCGTGCCGCCCCTCGATCCCCCACGTCCGAAACATCCCCTCCAAATCACAAAAATCATGGTAATCCGGCCGACTCGCCGTCCGCATCTTCTCCACGCAAGCCCCCCACATCTCCCACGCATAGCCCGGATCCCACCGGAGAAAAGGCAACGCCATAAACACCACCAGCCCCCACACCAACTTCCATCGCGCCGCCCGCACCAGCGCCCCCACCAACAACAACGGCACCACCGCAATCGGTTTCAACGCCAACGCCACCAACAAACCGACCACCGCCCACCCATTCCTTCCTCGCGCCAAATCCACCCCCACATGCAAAAAAAGGCCCGCCAAATGCAAATTCGTCTGCCCATTGCGCGCACTCGCCAGCGACGCCGGAATCACCAACACCGCCATCAACCCCCACAACCTCGGCCACCCTTGCTCCCGACCCAACTCGGCCACCCGCCACAACCCCGTCAACAACAACCCCACCGCCGCATAGCGCCACAACACCTCGCCCACCGGCCTCGGCACCCACGTAAACGGCAGAAAGACCATCGCCCCTTGCGGTAAATAAAGGAACCCCGAAATCGGATTCTCATAAACCGTCCGATCCGATTGCACCCACTTGATCGCCGCATCCCGATACGCCGTCGTCACCGTTCGGCTCTCGGGCCGCGACGCCACCATCACCGTCAACACCACCAACACCACCGACCACAACCCCAGCGCCGTCCGCGTTCCCGATCCCGACTCCCAAAAGCCCGCCGTCAACATCCTCCACCTCATCCCCGATCCTCCCCTGACCATCCCCGCGTAAAACCTCCCAACGTCTCAAACACCGCCCGCTCCTTCAACCACTCAATCTGCCTCCTTAACCACCTCGCCATCGGCCTCCCCCCGCGCCGCCCCACCACCCAGGGCAACCTCCACCGCCCCACATCACACATTTCCCACGGATGAAAAAATAAATTCAAATAACCATCCCGTCGCAACGTCCACCCCGCTACCGCCCGAAACACCGACTCCGGATAATTCTTCGCCGCCAACCAAAACAACGGCAACCGTAAGCCTGGACTGGCAGAAATCGGCACCTGCACCACTCCACCCTCCCGATACACCGTCCGCGGCCGCCCCAACATATTGTACCGTCCCGGTAACCAAATCGGATTCTCCGACGACTGATAACGATAACCCGCCTCCCGCACCACCTCCGTCCGGACCGCCTGAAACCGCGCCGGTCGAAATCCCTCCACCGCCACCCCAAACCTCTCCTCCAACGCCTCGCGCGACCTCCGCACATCCCCCTCCTCCAACCGGCCATGCGCCCACCCGTGCGACCCCAACTCGTGCCGCACCACCGCTGCCCGAATCAAATCCGACCACGCCGTCGCAAACCGCACCGTGCAAAAAAGCGTCGCCACCACCCCCCTCTCCTCCAACACCTC
>JBDNCR010000109.1:0-6185 GCA_046719555.1 Verrucomicrobiia bacterium
TCACGTCGGGCGGCGGCCTGTTTCTCGGCCGCGTCAACGAGGGCTTTTTCAGCTTCGAGCTCGCGAGCGGTGGTTTCTTGGCGTTCCATGAGCTCAAGCTGGCGGTCTTCGAGCTCGGCAATTTCGCGTCCGGCCCGGTCGATTTCGTTGGTGAGGGCCTGGTATTCGTCGTTCTTTTTGGTTTGCAGTTGCTGGTTGCGGTAGCGTTCTTGCAGGGAGCGTTTGGCCGCTGCTTCCAACTCGAGCTGTTTGCGTTGGGTCTCAAGCTGTCGGGCCTGGGTGGTGAGTTGTTGGAATCGTTGGCGCTGGTGTTGGAGTCGGGCCTCGATTTGCGCCTCTTCGTGCGGGGCAGCGGCGAGCTCGCGCTCGATGCGGAGGAGGCGGAGGTCCCGGTCCTGGAGGATCAGGAGGTGGGATAGACCTTCGACCATGAGAACAAAGTGACGTTAGCCAAGGCGCGAAGCGAGCAGTTTTTCGGTGTATTTTGCCAGGAGGTCCACCTCGAGGTTGACCTGGTCGCCAACGGATCGTTCGCCGAGGGCGGTGACGGCGAGCGTGTGGGGGATGATCCAGACGTTGAACCGTCGTCCGGTGACGCGTCCGATGGTCAGGCTAATCCCATCGATGGCGATGCAGCCTTTGGGCACGAGATATTTTTCCAGGTGGTCCGGGACTTCGATTTCCAGGATGTAGTCGGATCCCTCAGGTTCCCAACGGGTGACCTGGCCGGTGCCGTCGATGTGGCCGGTCACAAAGTGGCCGCCAAGGCGGGAGGTCGGAGTGAGGGATCGTTCCAGGTTAACTTTGCGCCCAGGGAGGAGGTCTTGCAGGTTGGTCGCGCGGCGGGTTTCTTCCAAGAGGTCGAAGGTTAGGGTGGAGCCATCGATCTGGGCTACGGTCAGGCAGCACCCATTGTTGGCAATGCTGTCGCCGAGGCGAACGTCCTGGGCCAGCGGGCCGGCATTGACGATGAGACGGCATCCGCCGGGGGTGGATTCGAGGGCGAGGACCGTGCCGGCGCCTTCAACAATTCCGGTGAACATGGGTTATCAGCGATCTCCGAGGAAAGATTTCTCTTGGTAGCCCTCTGGCGGAGCGAAGGTGTCGGCGGGGAAGGAGGTGGATTCGATGGAGGCAAAGACGGTTTCGGAGGCGGGTTGGCCGTTGTTGAACTCGACAAACTTGACCGGAAAGGCGCGGGTGCGAAGGTCAGGGGGCAGATCCCAAGAGGCGGGATCGATTTGGTCTTTGGGAATCACCATGGGCATTTTCTCGGCGAATCCTTTGAAGAGATCGCCGAGTTGGGTCATGACGGTCCAGGCGGATGGATCGATTCCGGCGGTGTTGAGCGGGGCGGTCCACACCTCCCGTTGGACGGTGTCGCCTTCCAAGTAACGGTAATGGTCGCAAGTCCAGCGACCGACGGTTTCCCCGGAGGCCACCTTTTCCCAGCGACCGGTTCGAGGCGGTGTGGCAGCACCGGGCAGGCTAACGCCGGCGGGCATTTGGGCTTGCATCATCTTTTCGACCATCGCCCGCTGCTCGGGAGGCAGGTTGGCCAGCTGTTCCTGCACTTGTTTCATGGCTCCGGCGACTTGGTCCGCCAGGCCGTCGAGGTCGTTTTTGGTTAGCTTGTAAAACTGCTTTTTCTGGTGGTCAATCAGCCAGACGGTTTCTGCGGGGGCTTGGAAGAGGAGGTCTTCTTCAGGTCGATTGAGTTGATGAACGCGGAGGGTGCCTTCACCGATTTTGATGGTGGTGGTGGCGGGTTCGCCTCCGGCGGCCAGATCGCGGTGCACGACTTGGAGTTTGGTTCCGGCATGGATGGTGGTGGTCAAGAGGGTGACAAGGCCGAGGCTGAGCCAAGAGGCGGTGTGGAATCGGGAGGTCTTCATGAAAGATGAGCGTGCCGGAGGATGGGCAGGTGGTCGATGGAAAAGCAGAGGGGCCACCTTGGGGCATACCAGAGACATACAATGTCCCACAAGATCCGGGTCGAGGGAGATTGTTGCTTGTCGCCGTTGGGTGGGGTGTCTAGCCTTTGTCCGTGTCCGGCTTAACTTTACCTGGTTCTTCATTGCCACGGATCGCGATGGTTTCGACCCATGGGTATGTTGCGGCCAATCCGCCGTTGGGTGCGGCCGATACGGGGGGCCAGGTGGTGTTTGTTTTGGAGCTTTCCAATAAGCTGGCGCAGTTGGGGTATGAGGTCGATATTTGGACCCGCCAGTTTGAGGATCAGCCTCCGATGGATGTTGTTTCTGAGCGGGTTCGGGTGGTGCGGGTGCCTTGTGGGGGCCGGGAGTTTTTGCCGAAGGAGTATCTTTATAAGAGTCTGCATGAATGGGGAGAGAATGCGCTACGGGTGATTGAGCGGAACCAGCTTTCTTATCAGTTCATCAATAGCCATTACTGGGACGCCGGGTTGGCGGGCCAACGCTTGGCCGAGGTTTTGGCCACACCCCATGTGCACACGCCTCATTCGCTTGGGCTGTGGAAACAGCGGCAGATGGAAACCGATTTTCCGGATGACAAGGAGGCCTTTGAAAGGACCTTCAACTTTACCAAGCGGAACCATTATGAGCGGCAGATTTATCGGGAGGCCGATCTGGTGATTGCGACCACGCCCGTGCAGACCGATATGTTGCGGGCCGATTACGATGTGCCGGCGGCCAAGCTGCGGATGATTCCTCCGGGTTATGATGACAACCGTTTTTATCCGGTGGGTGAGGCGAGTCGTCAGGCCATTCGGACGCGGCTCGGGTTTCAGGGCAAAGCGATTTTGGCGTTGGGTCGGCTGGCGACCAACAAGGGGTATGACCTGTTGCTTCACGCCTTTAAGGAGGTCGCGGCACGGGAGCCGGAGGCCCGGCTGTATTTGGCGGTGGGTGGGGAGAAGATGGATGGTTCGGAGCGAGCGATTTTGGAGGAGTGCCGAGCGTTAGCGGCTTCAGCCGGGTTGAACGACCGGGTGCATTTTTCCGGTTATGTTCCGGATGAGGATCTGGCGGATACTTATCGAGCGGCCGATGTCTTTGTTCTCTGTTCGCGGTATGAGCCGTTTGGGATGACGGCGATTGAGGCGATGGCCTGCGGGACGCCGACGGTGGTGACGACGCACGGTGGGCTGTTTCGGGTGTTGAAGTTCGGGGTGGATGGTTTGTTTGCCGATCCGTTTGATGCGGCTGATTTGGGTATTACCCTTTTGAAGCCTTTACGGCACCCGCGTCTGGCGCAGCGTCTGGGGCGGA
Source organism: Verrucomicrobiia bacterium (assembly GCA_046719555.1). GTDB lineage: Bacteria > Verrucomicrobiota > Verrucomicrobiia > Methylacidiphilales > CALFVM01 > CALFVM01. The sequence goes on from JBDNCR010000109.1 coordinate 3,252, forward strand.
ACGGATCGCAGACCGCCCGCAGTTTGTTTACGTGGACGGGAATTGCGCAGCAGCTTTTGGCAGCGGTGGAGCAACGGAAAGGTGCGATGGGCGTGGAAGATTTGGAGCCGTCTTCGGAGTGGTTTGGCTTTGATGACAAAGTCTAGGCTCGACCGCGGTTGACGGGTTATCTTTGGTGATGAGGCAAGGGCATGGTTCCGATTCGAATTTTTTGTTCTGATCTTGATGGCACGCTTCTGGGCAACCCGGAAGGGACGGCTCGGTTTCGGGATTTCTGGGGGTCGTTGTCTGCGAATTCGCGCCCGATTCTGGTTTATAATTCGGGGCGTTTGGTGGAGGACATGCGCGGGTTGATCGCATCGGGTCTCCTGCCGGAGCCGGAGTTTCTTATCGGCGGGGTGGGGACGCAGATGTTCGATTGGAGGCAGGGGACGATGGTGGAGGCGTATGCTCGGGAGTTGGGGGTGAATTGGGCGCTTGATCGGGTGGAAGCGATTTTGGCGGGGGTGCCGGGGATTGAGCGTCAGCCGCCGGAGTTTCTCCATCCTTACAAGTCGAGTTGGTTTCTGCACCGGGCGGCGCCGGAGGTGATCGAGGGGATCCGGGCGGCGTTGGCCGGGGCGGGGCTGGACGCGACGGTGGTTTACTCCAGTCAACGGGATCTGGATGTGTTGCCGGCCGGGGCGGATAAGGCTGCGGGATTGGTATGGATCTGCCGTCATCTTCAGATTCCGCTTTCGCAGGCGTTGGTGGCCGGGGATTCGGGCAATGATCGCTCCATGTTTCGTTTGCCTGGGGTGCGGGGGATCGTGGTGGAGAACGCGCTGCCGGAGCTTTTTGAAGCGGTGGTGGATCTTCCGGTCTTTACTTCTTCGCGGATCATGGCGGATGGGGTGATTGAGGGGTTGTGCCATTTCGGGGTGCAGGCTCAGGAACGGGTTGGCGGTCTGGTGGGCGAGGCGAGCCAGGCCGAGATGGATCCCTCGCTTCGGATGTTGTTTGAAGCCGATGCGTTGAAGGGGCTGGGTTCGGAGGATTTGGATTTGGTGGCGGAGGGTTATTTGAAGGCGACCGAAGCGTTGCGCCGGAATATTACTCCGGCGGGCTATTCGGCGTGTTCGTTGGCCGACAACGAGGTGACGGGAACGGACGAAAATTATCGTTCGGTTTGGGCTCGGGATGGGGCCATTACCTTGATTTCGACCGTTGAACTGACCGACCCGGATCTGCGGGCTGCGGCGCGGGCCACGTTATGCACCCTTTTTGATCATCTTTCTCCGAACGGGCAGATTCCGAGCAATGTCCGCATTGATGATCTGCGTCCTGATTACTCGGGGGTGGGGGGGATTTGCTCGATTGATTCTGGGCTGTGGGCGATCATTGCGTTTTATCACTACGTTTTGAAGACGGGTGACCTTGATTTGCTGGACCGTTATGCGGGTGAGCTTCAGCGGGCGATGAATTGGTTGAGCGCCCACGACAGCAATAACGACGGGCTGTTGGAGATTCCGGAGGCGGGGGACTGGACCGACCTTTTTGGTCGGAGCTACAATGTGCTTTACGACGAGGTGCTTTGGTATCGGGCCAATGTTTGTTACGGACGGCTGTTGGAGTTCCGTCGGGATTTTGGTCGGGCCGCCGATTATCTTCGCTGGTCCCAGCACATTCGGGGTGAGGTTCTGGCAAACTTTTGGCCAACGACGCGAAGCCGGGCTGAGGACCGTGGGGTGGCGGCTTTTGCCGATCAGCAGTTTTCGCTGGGGGATGCCCAGTTTCTGATTGCCCAGGTGTCGCCTTTTGGGTTCAGCTGGCGCTGCGACGTGCTGGGCAATGTGCTGGCGTTTTTGACGAATCTTCTCGATATCGAACGGGCCAAGACGGCGTTCAAGTTTATGTGGGGGGTGGGGGTGAACGAGCCGTGGCCGGTGGCCAATCTGTATCCGGCCGTCAGCGCTGGGGATCCCGAGTGGAAGCCTTATTATGCGGTGAATTTGCTTAACCTGCCGCATCACTATCATAATGGGGGGATCTGGCCGTTTATTGGCGGGATGTGGGTGCGGTTTATTTATCGGCTGGGTTTGGGGGAGATTGCGGCGCGGGAGCTGGTTCGACTGGCCCAGGCCAACCGTTTGGGCCGCATGGAGCCGTGGGAGTTTAATGAATGGATCCACGGAACGACTGGGCGTCCGATGGGCAAACGGTTTCAAGCGTGGTCGGCGGCTTCGTATATCCGTGCCTGTTTGGAGATGCACTTGGGATCGCCGGGAGGGGAATAGTTTGCCTGAGGGCCTTGTCTTCCCTGCAAAAGGCGCTATTGGGGGAGGTTCATGAAAGATTCCAATGAATCCAAAGGGGCACCCCCTTCGCGGTCACGGGTTGAGGAAGAGTTGCTCAAGGCACGAACCTTGATGATTTTTGGGGAGATTAACCAGGAAGTCGCCAAGGCCTTTTCGGAACGAATTTTGGTTTTGGATCGGGAATCGAATGAGCCGATCCGGGTGTTTATCAATTCTGAGGGGGGGCATGTCGAATCGGGCGATACGATTTTTGATATGATCCGGTTTGTGGCTTCTCCGGTGAAGGTGATTGGCACGGGCTGGGTGGCGAGTGCCGGGGCGTTGATTTTTGCCGCGGCGCAAAAGGAGAATCGATTGTGTCTGCCGAACACCCGTTTCATGATCCATCAACCTTTGGGGGGCGTTCGGGGCCAGGCTTCAGATATTGGGATTGAGGCGCAGGAGATTTTGAAGATGCGGGATCGGCTCAATCAGACCTTTGCCGAGCAGACGGGCCAGCCGTTGGAGCGGATTGAGCGCGATTCAGATCGGAACTTCTGGATGAGTGCGGAGGAAGCTCAGGCTTATGGTCTGGTGGGGCGAATTATAAAATCGGTCAAGGAGATCTGAGTTTTGGGAGGAGGTCGGCATGAGATCG
>JBDNCR010000011.1:0-12071 GCA_046719555.1 Verrucomicrobiia bacterium
TTCCCTCCCCCCAATTGCCACCAACCCCTTGCGCGTGGCATGAACCGCCAGGGTGGTCAGCGGCCCCGGGTGCATGACTTCCCAAGTCAGCCCGCCATCCTTGGAGACAAAACCTGGCCCCCTCGATGCGGCCAGATAGAACTTCCCTGACTCAAAAGGATCGGCGGCCACCGTCGCCGGCTCGATCGACCCATCCCAGTTGGCCGATATTTCCCAGGTCGTCGACCCCGGTGCCAGCCGATAAACCCGCTTCACATCCCGACTGATGGCCACGATCCCACCCTTCTCATCCACCGCCAGAAAATCCCCATTCCCCCAAACTCCCTCCCGGAAAAAGCCGCCGCCATCCCCCAACCCTTCCGAAAACCATTCCCAGCTCTGCCCCCCGTCCTCGCTCCGATACACCCCGCCTGCACCGCGACGCACCGGGCCCGAGACCCCAAGGTAAACCAACCGCGCATTACCCGGATGAACGGCGATCGCATTGCACCGATGTTTGTTCATGTCGGGCAATCCCTTCAGCGTCAACCTCTGCCACGTCTTGCCCGAGTCCGTGCTCGAGAAAACCGCATTGGCATGCCAAGCATGTCCTGAAGTCGAGGCACCCACCGCCCAGAGTTTTCCCGGCTCCGACCGCGAAACCGCAAAGGCCCGAGTGTTATCCGATCCGCCCGGAAACCGGAACCGGGTCCAGGTCTTCCCACCGTCATCACTCCGGAAATAACCGTTGTCCGCCATCCCCAAATGTACCCGCTGCGGATTGGAAATATCCTGCGCCAGTCCGTGAATCACCGTTGCTTCCAAACCATCGGCGCTATACTCCCACGTCGCTCCAGCGTCCCGGGTCTGGTACACCGCAAACCAATCCGTGAAAAACCAATTGCGTGGATTGTGGGGATTCACCGTGATGCTGCCAAGTGCCGCCCCAAAACGGGAAAATTCCCCCTGCGCCCGCAGCTTTTCCGAACCAAACCAATTTCCCTGCTCCAGCGACTTCCGCTCCACCGGCTTCCAGGGCAGTCGTCCCCGGTCGAGCCGGAAGAAATGCCCCCGTGCCGAAGCCGTCAACACAAAGTCGGGACCGGCCGCCAAGGCACTGAATCGGTGCGCCCCCGCCGGCTCATGCGCCTTATCCCGACGAACCGGCAAACCCTGCGAGAAATCTTCCCAGCTCTCCCCACCATCCGTGCTTCGTCTCACCTCCGCATAACCGAAAATCCCGTAAATCACTTTGGGATCGACCGGATCCTGAACAATCTCGGTCGGCGACTCATCGGAAAGCTTCGTCCACGTCGTGCCCCCATCATCTGATCGGAAAAATCCAGGCGGCCGCACCCGATCCCTCCATTGCCACTTCACGGTGCACAACCAGACCCGGTCCCCATTGGAACGATCAAAGCGGATATCGGCCGGAAACATCGTTTGCTGAAGCCCCACGTGTTCCCATGTCTCGCCGTTGTCCTGACTACGCCATACCCCTTCGTCCACACTCGCCGTAATCAGCACATCCGGCTTCTGCGGATGCCGATCAATCAAAAAACCGGTCGCCCGTTCCGCCCCATTGCCCTCGTATTTCGCCTTCAACACCTGCCGCCAGGTCTCCCCCGCATCCGTGCTCAAAAACAACCCCTGCACCCAGTTGGCACTCCCATTGGCGATAATCACCCGCGAAGAATCCCGCGGATCGACCACCAAACTCCGCACCCGCCGATTCTCCAACGAACTATGTAACATGCGCCATGTTCTTCCCCCGTCATCCGAACGGAACACGCCCGCCACATCCACATACGAATAAAATCGGTTCCGATCCGACGTCGGCACCACATTCTGAATCCAGCCGCCCCCCCCGATCTCACCCGACCGCCACGGACCGTAGGTTATCTCATCCTTGGCTGAGGCATCCGAAAGCCCCATGGCCAAGCCAAACGTGGCGAACGTTAAAACCGAAAGAAGAGAAATACGTGTCATAAATAAACGCCAGGGTAACGATTGGTTTTCTTGAAGGAATGCTGAAGGTTTTCCACCACCCCGCCGACGACTCCTCAAATGAAGAGGCCGGTCCGGCTAGGTTAATGCAACCATTGTCAACTAAACGCAAAGCGTCCCCCGGGTAAACACCCCAAAGCCTGCACTCAGTTGCAACACCCAGCCTTCTTCTCTCACCCTCACCCACCGGAACCGCTGCCGCCAGCCCCGGTCCAACTCGCCCTTGTCTCGCGAAAAACCTGCAACTGTTTGCGATGATTATCGCTTGCGACTAACGCCCACCAAGCCGAAACTGCTTCTATGTCAACGCAACCGATTACTTCACTTTTTAGAAACCGATCTCTGACGTTCGTTTTCGTGGCCGCTCTCGCCGCCATCCCCTACCAGGTCTCAGCCCAGACGTTGATTGATACCAACTTCAACGACAACACCGCACAAGGTTGGGTTGGTTACAATAGCGGAGCCAACTTCGGTGCCGCTGCCACGAACATTGTCCTCACGACCTCCTCTGCCAATCTCCAGGTGCTCGGCTCGCCAACTACCAGCTTCGGTGGCGTCGCCCGTATTTTCGACGGCACCCGCCCCTTCACCCTCGCCGTGGGCGAAATCATGACCCTGACCTTCGATATGCAATGGGTCAGTTCACTGCCCGATAACAATGGCGGATTTCGATTTGGTCTTCTCGCGTGGAACGAAGACTCGCCTCTCACGGGCGGCTCGGATAACGGATATTATGCCCAAGTGCGCGTGGGGACCGGATCCTCCGGGGCCAGCAACGGCGCGGCCTTGATCAAAGATTCGGGCGGCCCGACCCCGCCAAGCTTTCTGGCCGGCTCGGATACGACCGCACTTGCAACCATCACCGGTTACACCGGCGTGGCGGCAACCGCGACCACTTACCAGGCGATCCTAACCCTCAATCGCCTCTCTGCGACCGAACTTCAAATCAGCGGTTCGTTCAACGGCAATAGCATCGGCACCGTTACCGACTCTACCTCCCCCTTCTTCAGCTTTTCCTCCGCCTTCATCGGAACAGGCGGCGTCAATCCCAACTTCCGGATCGACAATGTCGAAGTGGTGGTGGTCCCCGAGCCGTCCACTGCCGCCCTCCTCGGTCTAGGTTTCTTCGCCCTTTACCTTCTGCGGCGTCGGCGGGCCGTTTCTCGATCCTGAGTTCCATCGCTGTCCACCCCCAAACCATCCCGACCCTCTCACGGGTCGGGATTTTTTTGCCCAGGGCTCGCGTCCCTTCACTCCCATTCCCACAGAATCACCCTCCCCTTGACCTTCTTCTGCTGGCCTCCCGGTGCCAAAATCCCATCAGAAAAGCACTTAAAATTCGCCGAAGCGACGCCAAATCGACCACCTGTACCGTTCGCCAACGTCGCTCCAGGGGCCAGTTACCCTCGAAGCTTCCTCTACCTTGCCTCCCCTACCTTTCGGCTTTCGCTTCCTGCCACATCACCCAAGCCCGGTTTGACCCCGGAACCAACCTCCTTTCCAGCCCCGCTTCAATCCCCACGAACGCACGCTTTTCCCAATTGCAACTGTTTGCTTAAGGTCCGTCTCCAACTCTCATTGACCCCCCGACATAACAGTGGGAAATTAAGTAGTAAATGCTCGCAACACCTTCAATTGCACAACAACCGCAGCCCCTCCGGAACGCTCTGCATCCCCCTCGCTCCCAAGGCTTTTCCCTCACCGAAGTGATGGTCGTGCTGGCCGTCATTGGCGTGCTCGCCGGAATTACCCTGCCCTCCCTTGGCGGCTTCAGCGGCGCCGGAGCGGATGTCCGACGGGCCTCCATGACGCTCTCCTCCGCCTTTGAAATGGCCCGGCAATACGCCATCGCCCAGAACACCCGGGTTTACCTTGCCTTGACCAATGCCCCCGTCGGCGAAGCTCAATCCATCGTGATCTTTACGGCTCGCGACGGCAACCAATTGTTTTCCGCCGCTCAGACCGCTCTCGATTTTGCCCACCCCGGGCAGGCGGAGAACGTCTCCATCCTCCGTCGTTGGAGCGGCTTGAGAAACGTCGCCTTCGATCATGATCGCTCCCGAGTTCCCGATCCTTCCTTTGCCCCCCAGCTTCCGGCTGAACCGCTCGACAGCACCTACCAAGTCCGGGACCACCAAGGCGTTACCCTCCCCCATATCCTCCAATTTGGCCCCACTGGCGAAGTTAGCCACGTCGGAGGTGATCCTGCGGCTGCGTTCGAAGTGGTCGTCGTCCATCCAACCCAGCCAAATCACGCCCGCATTGTCCGATTGTCCGGTTTGACCGGGTTGCCGCATGTCTTTGTACCATGAACGATCGGCAGAGCTGTGGGAGAGGCTTTCCCCCGCCGGGGACAGGCTTCACCCTGGTGGAGGTCGTCACCTCTCTGGGAATTGTTGTCTTTGTTCTGGTCGGTCTGATCGGCCTGCTGGCGGTTGGCTTGGGATCTGAACGCGACTCCACCGCCTCGGTCTTCGCCGCAAACATCGCCACCCGGATCGCCAGCGAACTCCGCGGCACGGGTGAAGTCAAATCGCTCTCCTTCAATACCATCGATGTCACCGATGGTTGGATCCCAGGAACCACAGCCCAACCCACCGCCGTCGGGCCCGTCTTTCTCGACCGCTGGGGAAATGTTGTTCCCCGTGCGGAAGCCAAATTCCGCTGCACCGGGGTCTTTACCCTCCCCGCTCAAGCCGATCTCCAGGTCGCCACCTTTTCCGCCCTTTTCACTTGGCCAGCCGAGGCTGATCCCCTTCAGGCGGCAGGCTCCATCGAAGTCGTCACCCTCATCCCCCTATCTCAGTGACCCCGCTTGGCCCATTCTCAGTCACCCCCCGTCGCGGATTCACCGTCATCGAACTCCTGGTTTCCTTTGCCGTTTTCGTGATCATCCTCGGCGCGTTGGTTGCCATCAGCTCTACCGTGTTCAATATCTGGAGACACGGAAGCTCCCGGGCCGACAACTTCACCAAAGCACGGGTGGCTCTTGATGTCATCTGCCTGGACCTGCGCGAAGGTCTACTCAATCAGGAATGGCCAGCCTTCACCGATTCTTCAGGGTTCCCCGCCATCACGTTTCTGACCCGCCGCCGGACCGTCGGGACCTCAAGCCCCCGACCCCTTAGCGCCGTAAGTTATCAGGTAAAAACGGATGGCACCCTTTCCGATATCGATTTCGGCCTGGCGCGCGGCACGGCTCCCTTCGGTTTCACCACGGATCCCCCCTCCCAAACCGCGCCCGGGATCAGCCAGACCGGCATGAACTTTCAGACCATCGGCCCCGGAGTCATCGCCCTCAACCTCCATTTGATGGATCAAAACGGCAATTTCACCCAGATCTCTGAGTGGCCTACCGACCCAAATCGGTTCGTCGCCGTGGTCGTCAGCTTGGCCGTGGTCCACGAAAGGACTCTGGCCCTTCTTCGCGAGAACGGTCAGATCGATACCCTGCTCTCGCGCTTGGCCGCGGCTTCCGGCGGCGGCACTCCCGATCCCGGTGCCTGGAACACCAAGGTCGAGTCAGGCGATCTTTTCGACGGTCTGATCGGGCCAACCCGTCAAGATCTCTGGGTCTTTCAACGCACCGTTCCGCTGCAGCGGATGATTCAGCCATGAACCTCCGACCCCGCGCCCTCCGCCCTGAACGTGGGATGACCCTGGTGGTCGTGCTATTGATGGTGCTCACTTGTTCCATCGCCGTCGTTGCTTACGTCACCCTCATGCAGACCGACCGACGCGCCAGCTCGAATTACGCCAACGCCATCCGGGCGTCTGAGATGGCCAACAGCGGATTCACCGCCATCCTCGCCAATTTGCAGCAAGAGATTAAGTCCGGCTCGGAATCGCTCGGAGCTCCTTCCCCAACAGGTCCCGACCTTCATGTGCCCCGATCTCGCCACACCGTGGCTCCCGCTCGAATCGGAACCACCGGCCAACTCAATGCTCATCCCAACTTGCTCCGCGTGAGCGCCAGCCCCAACGACTTCGACGCCTGGATCAACAGCTACGCCCACCGTTCCGAATATCAGCCCGATTTCCCCGATCAGTTGGTCGCGTCCTCCGTCGCCACCGACGTCCTTTCCGCCAACCGCCGGAGAGTCTCCCGCGACCGCTGGATGGCGCCCATGCTCACCGACCCCGCCCAAGTCGCCAACTTTCCCTTGCCCCATTGGATCTACGTGGCGCGGGACGGGATTGTTCCCCGTTTCAACATCAGCCCGGCCTCCACCCAACCCACTGCCGGGAACGGAGACTTTGTCGTCGGACGCTTCGCCTACGCCATCTACGACCTGGGCGGCTTGCTCGATATCAACGTCGCCGGCTATAGCGGGCTCGTGCAGGCCGGGGCGGCTGCTGAAGTCGCCGCCAAGGGCTCGCTCGCCATGGCCGATCTCACCCGAATCCCGGGAATCGACAATCAAGCCAATGTCGATCGCCTGGTCAATTGGCGTAACCGGGTGACCGCCGCCACCGCCCCCAACTACATCGACTACCTTCGCAACTGGCTGCGCCAGCATTCGCCCCGCGCCGTCTTTCCAGGCGACAACACCTATCTCTCCCGGCAAGACCTCCTGGCCTATCAACGGGAAAACGCCGCTCACCTCAGCCCCCAAGCCCTCCGCTACCTCACCACCTTTTCCCGTGGCCTTAATGCTCCCTCATGGTCTCCTGCAAAAAACGCCGCCGACTTTGGAGGCAGCGCCAACGGCTCCTTCGCCTACCGGGACCTCGCCGAAACGGCTCTCATCGATTGGAATGGGAATGGGTTGGACACCGATCCCAACCCCAATCGCCGCGTTCCCAACATCCGCGTGCAAACCCCGTTCACCCGATTAGACGGTTCAGCGGCCGAGGTAGGCGAACCGTTAGTCGACCGCCGCTTTCCGCTTTCCCGTTTGAACTGGTTGGCTTGGAACTCGGCCACCGATGCCGGTCGTGATGCCCTCGATCGGATCAACGCCGAACGTGCCAAAAACGGGGCTTCCCCCATCCCTAACCTCGCCGAATTGATCCGGCTCACCTTCGGATTGACGCTTGTTTCCGGCAATCTCGACTCCGGCGGCTCCTTCCCCCTCATCTGGAGTTACGATGAAGTCAACTCCGGGGGCCGCATCCGGACCCTGCAAGAAGTCGCTGCCATCGGACGCGAACCCAATTTCTTCGAACTGCTCAAAGCCGGGATCCTCCATGGCAGCCTGGGTAAAACCGGCGGCAACCCACAAAACCCCGACCAGGACACCGCCGCCGCCACCGCCGCCATTGATGTCAACCAGGACATCCAAATCATCCGCATCGGCGCCAACCTGCTCGACCAAGCCGACGCCGACTCCGTCCCGACCACCATCCGCTTCGTCAATCCCGAAACCGCCACCCCCACCATGGTCGAATCTTACGGTGTCGAAAGTCTGCCCTACCTCAGCCGGGTCACCTTCGCCCCCTATCGCATCAAAGCCAGCTCGCCTCCTGACAGAGACTTTCGTCTCTACATGCTTTTTGAGTTGTGGAACCCCCATGCCAATGCCACTCAACTCCAGCCCGATGCGGGCTTGAACCCTGCCAACCCTGCCGTCGCACCCCGACGCTTCCGGATCTCCGTCACCGGAACCATGACCCAAATCCGACTTTGGGGATTTTCCAATTTGCTCACCGGATCCGGGAAATCTGGGGCCGAAGCCCTGTTCCCCAAACCCTGGCCCGTCATGTGGGATTCCAACCGAAACTTCCCCGCCAGAAACTTCTCCGCCAGTGAGGATGTGATTAATTTCGAGACGACCGATACAAACCGGTTCGAACGACTCACCTTTACCTCCCCCGACTCAACCAGCCACACAAGTCCCACCGATCTGCGGGTCGTGGACGACGGTCGACAAAGAGCCGTGGGGATCCTTTGCGTTCGCGATGCCGACTTACCCTTCCAACCTTTCCGCCGCCCATCGGACGATGCAGACGCCGGGCGATGGCCTTTCACCCGCTGTGCCGTCACCATCGACCCCTCGGACCCCTTGCAAGTCGCTCTCCAGTGGACTCCCGACGGCATCAACTGGTTCACCTACGATATCTTGAGAAACTGGCGCAAGACCGCTTACTCCCAGAATCCTATCGAGGATGCGAATTCACAATCCCGGGCCGATGGCCCGTTCACCCGCGACAATTCCCAGCCAAGCACCCGCTTTTTAGAGCCACGCACCCATTACCTGCGGGCGGGGGATCCCCGCAACACCCGCTTCGGCCTTTGGCTCGGGGACAGCACATTCGAACCCGGAACGTTGTGGGGTTCTTTCGTCGAGAATACGGAACGCCACTTTCCGAGAACCTCCGCCCGAACCAATAAGACGGACGCCATCGCGGTAGGCTGGACTCAGCCTGACAATATCAGCAATGTCCGGCCTCCGCGCCTGTTGGCGAATAACAACAACTCAGGGGAGTACGCGAGCCTGATGCAAACTCCTACCCGCTACACCGACCCCGACCAAGTTCTCCGACGGGGCGACTACGTCTTTGGCCTCTTCAACGACTTCACCTTCCCGATCAATCCCTACCTCCAATCCCTCGGCATGACCCCAAGACCGATCATCCTCAACCGCCCCCTGCGCAGCGTGGCTGAGATGGGATACGCTTTCCGCGATCAACCATGGAAAACCCTCGACTTCATGACCACCGAAAGTGCCGATTCTGGCCTGCTTGATCTCTTCTCCGTCGACGACCGGAAGATCACCCAGGGCGTGGTCCACCTCTCCGGTCGCAATCGTGAGGTCTGGCAAGCCCTCCTCTCCGGCGCCGCTCGCGATACCGGCACCTCGGATCTGGTGACCACTGCCCAAGCGACCACCATGGCCGACCAGTTCGTTAACTCAGCCAGGACCAATCCGCTCGTCAATATGGCCGATCTGGTCAATGATCACCTCCGCATCGCAGTCCCCGCACCCACATCAGGTTCCGGCAGCACCTCGGCCATGATCAAACCCCGCCGCGAAGTCTTTATCCGCGCTCTCGCCGATACCGGACAAACCCGTGTCTGGAACCTCTTGATCGATGTCATCGGCCAGAGTGGGCGCTTCCCCACGGGCATGACCTCAGCCGACCGCTTCGTTGTCGAGGGCGAGTCCCGCATCTGGTATCATGTCGCCATCGACCGGTGGACCGGCGAAATCCTCGAAATCCAGGAGGAGGTTGTCCATGAATAGTCGCACCTTCCAAGGTTTGGGCTACCTTCTCCTCCTGTTGGTCGGCAACGCCTTCAGCCAGAATTCGAAACCGCCACCCCTCCCTCCCTTGCCTCCCCAGCCTACCTCGCCCGCCTTTGCCTACTCGGTTCAGGCCTCCCCACTCAACGCCGAATCCCCAGGCGTGGGGGTTCACCTTCTTTCGGCTGAAGTCATTCGCGTTGGATCCGTCCGCCGCGAAACCCACGTCTATTCCGACCAAACCAAGGCCGTCTATTTTTCGATTGGTCATCTCTCTTTGGTTCCGGATCGGGAAGGAAGCCGCTATGCGGTATTTGACGGTTCCTCGGATTCCTTCCTTCGTCCGTTCGAATCCACTGACTTCAGCGGCCTCGCCTGGCTCGACGCCACCTCCCATCGAGGACTGGAAAAACTTGGAGACCGGCCAGCCCACGTCTTCTCCCAAACCACCGGGCTCGTTCTCAATCCCCGGACGATCGGCCTCCTCTACAATCCATCCACCGAAGAATCACCGCTCGAGAACCAACGCCTTGAGCGCCAAGCATGGATCGATGCGGAAACGGGACGACCCCTCCAACTCATTGTCGGTCCGATGCGTTACACCTTCCAGATGCTCCCGGCTCCCACCGGAGACATTCCCCTCCCTCCTGCCGCCCGGGAAGCCCTCCAGCGCTATGAAAAGGTCATGCAAACCATGACCTCCTCTCGCACCAGCCGCTAACCCCCCGCTCCCCAAAAACCCCTAGGGGACCTTGGGGTCAGTCTACAACACAGAACACCATTCACTCTCCAGCCGTAGCTGGGGCCTGGAGGTCAGTCTAGCCTGTGGGTCAGTCTATAACATCCAACACGATCCACTAATTCGATGTCAGGCCCTAAGAGCCTCCAGGTGTGCGCCGCGTTTAAGTGCGCACTGGCCTTTCACAGGTGGTTGATCGCCTCTCGGCCAAGGACCAGCAAAAGCTTATTTTTTTCCGGTTTAAGCTTCCCCTAACAACAAATTGATCCGGCCCGCGCTCGCGGCTATCACAATTCTCCAATTTCCACCTTCTTGTCTTACAAAAGGGAGGAACCAGCCAGATCAGACTCTTTCCCGATCACAAACAGCTTAACTGACCTTTTCGTGAGCACCTAGGTGACCGAGTAAACCACTCCCTACCGATCTATCCGCCTTATTCCATAGCATCTCTTTGTCGATCCACCTCTTGAAGCAACTTGATATCAAAATCTGAAGGGACTATTTTCCTCGCTCAAATAATGAAGCCAACCAAATGTACCAGTCCTGCTTCTTTCCCTAATTGACCCAGCACGATTGCCCGTTTTCATGCCTTGCTTCTGGGTATTTTCGCAAGATGGTGGGATAAAGCCCAAAACGAAGTCTCTAGTCAACCTTGGTGGATTAAGGAAATTCAACATGGAACAAGCCGCATCATGTACACAAAAACGTAGGTGGATTATGCCAGAAGAGCAATTGCTACTGCTCCAGCTGAATGTTCTCAACTTTTGGCAGAATCGGAACGAGGAAACTTCTGATACTCCGCAAGAACATACTAGTGTTCATGAACCCGGAAACGAGATTCCCAAGAAATGGAGGCTGACGAATAACCTCGAATTGAGGCCTTGGCAAATCGAAAGCACCGACAAGTGGCTGAAACTCGGCAATGGAGTTGCTAAAGTCGTGACAGGGGCGGGCAAAAGCATCCTGGCCTTGTCCATTATTGAGCGCCTTCAAGCAACTCGTGAACCCGATCTGAGAGTTGCGATTATTGTACCTTCAATTGTGCTACTGGAGCAGTGGTATGATTTGTTTGTCAAACATGGGAATTTGCCCCCTCATGCGATTGGTCGCTTGGGAGGCGGTTACCAAGATAGCCTTAGCAAGGGTAAGCCCATCCTGATCGCTGTGCTGACTTCCGCCGCCCGAACGCTCCCGACAATGAGGGTTACCCAACCACTTCTGCTCGTGGTGGATGAATGTCATCGTGCTGGAAGCCCTCAGATGCGCCGCATTTTTCAAACAAAAAGAACTTACTCCCTCGGTCTGTCGGCAACACCGGAGCGCGATGACTGTCCGGAAGACATGGGGGAAAGGGACGACGAACTCATTGACCAGCCCCGGATCACGCCTTTCAGTGAAACCGAGCTGGGGAGAGAGTTGGGACCTTTCTTCGCAGAGATTCATGTCGTTGACGCCCTCGCGATGGGGCTTCTACCACGTTTTGAAGTCCGGCACTACGGTTTGCCCCTCAAGGCATCGGAGAAAAGCGCCTATCAGCGAATCTCGCGCGAAGTGTCTGACGCCCTTGATTCCCTAAAAAATCGAGCACCACAGCGCTTTGCACGTGGCGGGGCGATCATAGGTTGGGCCCGTCAACAAGTTAGTAAGAATGGACCTCATGTTGAAACAGCACGCCAACTCGTCGCCTCTGTGTCACGACGCAAGCAACTACTCTACCGCATGCAAGCACGACAAGAGGCCCTTCGCCGTCTTGTGCGTCAGGAATTTCATGATCGTCCCTCCGCACGTATTCTTATTTTCCATGAAGCAATTGATGAGGTTATGAATCTGTTTGCCCAGCTGCGAAACGACCAATTTCCCGTTGTGGTTGATCATTCTCAACTTCCTGAAAGCCTACGGGCTGCAGCCATCCATTCCTTCCGCGTCGGTCAGGCTCAGATCTTAGTATCGGCACGTTCCCTCATTGAAGGATTTGATGTGCCAACCGCCGACGTTGGAATCGTTGTGGCATCAAGCGGTTCTGTCCGACAACGGATCCAAACACTCGGACGCATCCTTCGCAAAAGCGATGATTGTAACAAACTTAGCATTTTGCATGTCCTTTACGCCTCCGCCACCACCGACGAATACCTATACGAGAAATTCGATTGGGATAAGAT
>JBDNCR010000110.1:0-6173 GCA_046719555.1 Verrucomicrobiia bacterium
ATCCGAAGCCGGTTCCCCCGGCCGAAACGCAAAGGCCGCCTCCTGCCCAACCGTGGGAAACCAACCCTCGGCATTTTTCTCGCGTCGAGGAAAAGCCGGTTCGGCTGGCAGTCCGGAAAGATAAAATTCGCCCGGTCGAAACGGATTGTCCGGCGTGTTGAAGTTAAACAGCGCTTCGGGATTGTAATGGGGATTGGGGACCGACGCCGGGGCTCCGTGCGGCCCCGCCGCCAGGAATTTTGTCCCGGGCGCAAACCAACGCCGGGAATAGAGAGGAATCCAACGCGGATTAGCCGGCCGACCTCCATAGCTTTCCGCAAAGGGATTGGTGAAGAAGGGACCGGAAGGGTCGGGTGGCGAGAAGGCCGCCGATCCCGTTTCGGAACCGCGATGGTAAGGAACATCATACCGAAGCACCTCCATCAGCCCCGGGGCGGCGGTCACACTTCCCGGGACTTGGCCGGGCAGGCCGTGGACGGAGGTGAAGCCATCGGTGAGCTTGGCCATCGCCTCCTGCAAAGCAGCCTCGACCAACAGATTAAGGTTCGTGCTATGGCGAACCGCTCGGGCATGGGCAGATTGTCCGTGCAGAAACACCAGAAAAGCGATCAGAGGGGCGAGCAAGGCGGCGGAGAGGCCCAGGACCAGCACCAAAGCGGCACCCCGCTGACCCGATCGAAGGAAGCGGTTCATGGACGGACATCCAGATTTCGTTGAACCGGCACGGTCAGGGCAAAGGGTCGAAGCGGACCACCGATCTTTTCTGGTTGAAGATCAAAACGGAGGCGGAGATAGCGCGGGAGGGAGCCGGAGTCGTTCCACTGGTTGACACCAGCCTCCGGCCCTGCTCCGTAACAGAGGACTTCCATTTGGGCAACGCCATCGAGCACCGGCACGGCCTCGGCCTCAGCCCGGGCGCGAAGGAAGGCGGGGCTGTCCAACCAGGCAAAGGCTGAGGAGGCGGCATAAAAAGGGGTGAGCTGTGCCAGTCGATCGATGTTGACCGCGTCGGAGGTGTTATCGGGACTGGCTCGGGTGCTGTGGATCACCTCGCGGTCATGCAGCGAGTGGTAGGTCGCCCGAACCAGCGTTTGTTTCGCCCGATTCCAGTGATAGGTGACGTGACGCATGTAACCCTGTTCGGTCACCGAATCGGGGCGGGGATCGGGTCGGGCCAGGGCCAAAGTCAACCCTTCGTCATCCGACACCAACCGAAAGGTGGCGCGGGTCGGGTCGGAGGAAGGCCGGAGCGCGTGGAGATCGGCGCGAAGAAGGCGCAGCGTGTGAATGGTGCCATCATGCTGTTCCAAAGATCGGGTGGAATGCCGGATGGTGTCGAGCGAGGCGCGGATCAGCAGGGCGAGAAATCCGATCATCGCCACCGTGAGGACCATCGCCACCAGGAGTTCCAAAAGGGTAAAGCCCGGATTGGAGCGATCACGAAACGCGCACATTATCGGGTGGGCGTGGGAAGGGTCCGGCTCAGGAAGAAAGTCTCGAGGACCTCACCTTGATGGCGACGAATCGAAACATGGAAGGCCTCAAGATGCCGGGACCAATGGGGATGCGGGATGGATTGAAAGTCAACGAGGAGCGGAGCTTGATCCACCGGCTGTTCGTTACCGGCTTCGTCAAACCCCAAGGTGACCGACGCTTGACCCGAGAGAGGCGGCCAATCCGGTTCGAGAATCAGGCGAGCCTGCAGATTATCCGCCAAGAGATGCAAGCGGTAGTCGGCTTGGGCCACTTGCGCCGATTGAAGGCCGGAGGAAAGAACGGCCAGCAGTCCGATGGCCAAAAGGCTAAAGAGGCCAAGGGCCAACACCGCCTCGACTAACGAAAACCCGGCCGTTCTCATGGTGACATCAGGGCCAGGCGCGCCAGACCAGAGGAGGGATCCAGATGAATCCGGGTTGGTTTGTCCGGTCGGTTGGGGAAAGTGAAACTGAATTGCACCGGTCGAGCCCACCTGGCTTGGAGCTGACCTCGGGCGTCGAACTCCAAGTAAGGCAGGTGCTGGTTGGGCGTCCGATGGGCCGTGAGATCAAAATGGGGCTGTGGACTGCTTGGATCCCAGAAATCAGAGACAGGTCGCAGCGCGCGGGCCTGGGCATCGAACAGAAGGGCCTGGGCCGGCAGCGGACGATGAACCAGGGGCGGTCCATCCGGGAAAGGGGTGAGGTGATAGGTTTCCGGGAAGGGAGACGAAGGACCATATCCATCCCAAGGACCGGGAGGGCCTTGTCGCCAGCGGTTAGGCGGCGTCCATCCGTTCTCCGCCGCGAATTCCTCGGGGCTCTGCCGGTCAAACCGTTCAAAAAGCTCAGAGTGCACCCCAATCGGCTGCTGCCCCGGTCCCGAAAGTCGGAACGGTTTCCGTGCCACTCGTTGCCACTGACCCACGAGACATTCCGGCAAGCCGGGAACGGTGACCGGAATCCGTTCGAGCGCATCCCCGCCCCGGACCGCATGGCCGTCTCCCGGCAGACGCCACAGAACTTCACGACGGGCTGCCGGGGGAATGACAAAACGATAGAGCAGGCATTCCGTGTAGGTATCGGCCTCCCCCGACGCTGGCGGATGGGCGGTCAGGGACCGGGGAAGGAAGACAATCCGGACCGGACTGCGGGTGTCCCGGGCCAGTCGCGAGGCCTCTTCGACCAAGCAACCAAACAGCCGGGCGGTCGTCTCCGGGGCCAGTTGTTCCGGTCGCGGCAAGGCGTGGTGAGCCGCCAAGCCCAAGAGAAGTGCGCCGATCGCCAGAACGACGACGATTTCCAAAAGAGAGAACCCGGGGCAACCACGACGCATGGCAACTTAGGGGAGGTATTCCACCCGGAGCCGAACGAACCGCCGGGGATGGTGGTCAGGGTTGGTTGTGTCCCGCACAACGACGGTTTCCAAGCCATTCGCGTCCGGAGCGGAAACGGATTGTGTCACCAAGCCGCTGGCCGACCACGACCCATGAAGATCCCCCGTGCCCTCAGGAATGTAGAGGAGTTCGGTCGAGCCGGCCCTCCGTTTGAAGGTCAAAAGGAGCTGGCCGTTTGCGTTGAGTTGGGTTTGCGTCAAGGCGGAGTCGGGTTGGCGAGGGTGACCGCCCAGCGCAAACTCGAGGAGGTTGGGAATCCCATCGCCATCCGGATCGGCTTCCGGGCCGCTGAGGTCCGGATCCAACTGCTCGTCCTCGTCGAAATGGAAGGCGATCCACGATTCGAAATCAAAGTCGAGGGTCCGCGTCTCCACCGGAGCAAGGGCCAGGCTGGTGCCGTCCGCATTGGTGGCAAAAACCCGCCACAGGTAGTCGGTGTAAGGAAGGAGGCCGGTGACCTGAAGCTGTTCTTCCCAGGGATCGTTTACCACAATGCCCTCCGCTTGAGGGGAACCGTCCACTCCCAGGAAAAGTCCGGAAAGAAACCCGTCAATTTTACGGACAATCTCGACAACAAAACCTCCTACCGCCCTGCCGATCGCCGAAGCAAGCCACGAAAGGGTGAATCCCTCCCGGGTAATGGCAAAGGCCGGGAAGATGGCGGGCGCATCCGGAGCGCGGGTGTTGGCCACCACCTCGTGATTATCAAGGAAGAGAGGGGACGAACCACTGGCTTCACCGCTGATCTGAAACCCCGCAACGACATGGCCATCATTCGCGAAGGCGCCGTTGGTCGCCGTGAAGACTGGCCCGGTGAGCAGCGTGGCCACCCGTTCTTGGCCTTGAGGCCCCCAATCTTCAAGGGCCCAAGAGAGATCATACTGGTTGGTCCCGCGCCGGACGGCCTGAAAGACCAAGCGCAACCAGCTCTGGCCCAGCTCGGTGACATTCACCGCGGCGGCTTTCCCGCCCTTGGCTTCACTCAAGCCACCACCCGAAGGAACAACGGAGTAAGACTCGGCTTCGAGGAGAAGGGTCTTGGACGGATTGCCCGGTTGGTTTTCCATTTTCAACTTCACCCCAAGCCCGGGTCGGCTTTTGTTGAAAGTATCCTTGAGATTGGCTCCGGGAAGCGGTTCGGAAAGAAAGCCCAAGCGGAGGTCAAACTTGTCCTTTTGACCCGGGGAAACATTCGCCAGGTCGGTGGCTCGGAACATGATCCCGTGGACAAAGTAGCCCGTGGAGCGAGCATCATAGGCCTCTGGACGAAAGGCGACGCCGACCGCTTCCACCGGACTCAGGCTGCGCGCAAAGACTGCCTGGCCATCGGGCAGATCAGGCCAGGAAGCACCGGCGGTCGGCTCCTGGCTGAGCGTCGCTTCCTGGGTAAATACCGCATAGCCCGCCAGGTCGTTCGGGGAGCTAAAGGTCACCAACGGGTTCGGCGCGGCGACCGTCACGGTAAAGCTACGGGTGAACGTGTGGTTTTGGGCAGCCCCGTCACTCACCGTAACCGTGATGACCGACGAGCCGGTCGCCCCATCCACGGGAGTGAATTGGAGCGAGCCGGTCGAGGAGGGGTTGAGGTGCGTCAAGGTCGGGGTGGGAATGACCGCCGGATTGGAAGAGGTCACGGTAAAGGTTAGATGTTGGTTAAGTTCGCCTCCGTCGGAAATCCCGGTGAGGGGGACGACTTGCTGCTGCATGTCGGGAGTGAGAAATAGGTCTGGCAGCGGATCGAAAAAAGGCGGCGCGTTGAAATCCGACGGAAAGGTGGTGACCGTGACGAGGTTGGAGTCCGGACTGATTCCGACGTTGTTGGCCGCCCGAATCCGATAGAAGAAGGTGGTGCTTGGCGGCAATCCGGTAAATTGCAGATGGTTCACTGAAGGGCCCGTGACGGTGACGCCGCTGGTCTGACCCGGCGACCCATCCGCAGCGTAGAAGGAGGCGAAGGTCGGCGAATCGCTCAACTCAACAACGTAACTCAACGGAATGGCCCCCTCTTGCCGTTGCCAACGAGCCCGGAGGTTCTGAGAGGTCAACCCCGACGGGTCGAGGGCCAGGGGAGCGGCCGGGGCCTCGCGGAGAACCTGGAACGTATGCTGATCCAAATAGAGCCCGTGCTGGAGTCGCCCTTTTTCGGTGGTGACCACAAAACCGGCATGCAACCAAGGTGCCGCGATGAAATCGGGGTTGATGGCCTGAAGGCTGCCTTCGGCCACCACACTGGGCGCATCCAGACCGTCTGGGCCGAGGTCTTCCAGCCGATAAAGAATCTCCAGTTGTGACGTGCTGACCGGCACCGCAACCAGGCTCAACCGGAGCCAGTGCTCAAAGAGTTCCACTTCACCCGCCAAAGTGATTTCCGGAGACTCGGTCTTTTGATTCCCCACGTGGCTCCCCGCTCGGATTTTGATTTGGCGGTTGGTCTTTCCCTCTTCGTGCTCGGCTTGCAGGCGAACTTGGACCGCGCGGCGGGTGGGCCCCCCGTCATCAAAAAACTTTTTCGGGTCCGAAGGCACCGGCCCGGCCTCGTTGCTGATGCCCAGCCGGATTTCTCCCTTGTGCTTGCCGGTGGGAAGGTCGTCGATTTCCCGCAGGTTAACCATGATGGAGGTGGCCAAGGAACTGGGGAGGTTACCCGCCACAGCCTGCGAACGAAGCGCCAGCATGGCGTTGTCACTCGAATTGACGGCCACATAACGGAGCCCACCTCCCGGAGGAAACCCGATGCCGCCGGAGGGCAGGAAAGTGACCGCTCCATGGAGAAGCTGCGCGTCAAACTCACGCCCGAAATCCTGTTCATCCGCGAAGTCAACCAGGACCGGAGGCTGCCGAACCGTCACCTGCAACGTCCGTTGAACCGTGTTGTTCTCCGCTTGACCATCATCGACGGTGACGGTGAGGAGGGCTTGGCCCTCCACTCCGGTGGGAACGAATGTGAGGGTGCCGGTTGAATTGGGCGAGGTGTAACTGACCGTCGGATGCGGGATGACGGTCGGGTTTGAGGAAAGGGCGGTGACCGTTAGCGTTTGACCATCGTCACCCAGGCCGGGGCCAATTCCGGATAGGGGCACGCTGACCGCACCATGGTCCGGAGCCAGGACCGGCAACGAGGGGAGCGGATCGAGCGTCGGGGGGGTGTTGACGAAAACCGACTCCGTGGTGAATGAGGCCGTTTGCGAGGCGGCGCTAACGCCACCCGCGTTGGAGGCCCGGACGCGATAATAATAAGTCGTGCCCGGAAGCAAACCGGTGAGGGCCTGCTGAACGGTCGCTCCGCCGACGATGAGAGATC
>JBDNCR010000111.1:0-6159 GCA_046719555.1 Verrucomicrobiia bacterium
CGGTTGTCGGCACCGAAGAGGAGGGCGAGGGCGAGAAATCCAGCATAGATGATGGCCAGCCACCGGGCCTGAACGGGCAGGACGAAAAAGAGCATGATGGTCATGGTGGGGAAGACGGTGCCAAACGGGAGGATGAGGGAGGTGAGGAGGAGGTCGTTGCGGATGGGGCCGGGAACAAAAAGGAGGGAGACGAGGGTAAGGCTGGCGATGCCGGTGAGGTAGAAAAGGTTGAGTTTGGCGGGGCCCCACTCGCTTTCCAAGTAGTCGCCGACAAACCAGGTGAACCAGAGGAAGATGAGGAAGAACAGGGGACTGGCCTTGACGGCGGGGACCAGGATGAAGGTGGCGATGCGCCAAATTTCTCCGGAGAGGATGGCTGCTTGGTCGAGAATGAGGATTTGGGTGAATCCGGGGCTGAGTCCTTCGAGGAGGTAGGTGGCGAGGTTGAGGCCGACGAGATATCGAGTGACGTGGGGAATGGCCCACGCGCCAAATCGATCCTCAACCCACTCGACCCAGGGAGCAACTCTCACGGGAGGGATTAGGGACGGTGGGCGATGGCGCTCCAGTTGACCCCGAGTTTCTCTGCGGCAGCGGCCAGCGACTTTTCATGGAGGGTGAGAACGGTGCGAACGACGGCGGAGTCGTCCGCGCGACCGTCTTTGGCGGAGTCGGGGATGAGGTCGATGATTTGGTGGGCGTAGATGAGGGCGAAGGTGGCGGCGGCAGCAGCGGAGTAGGGCAGATCGACCAATTCGCCATCGAAGAAATCTTCCACCACATCGGCGAGGAATTCGAGTTGGTCGACCAGGTGGGTCTATTCGGGCGCGTCGATTTGGGTGAACTCCGCTTTGAGAAGGGGGAGTTCGCGCAAAACTTTCTCGACAACCCGTGGGGTGACCATGGAGGCGCGGTGGCGGACAAATTCAGCAAGTTCGGACATGGAGAAGAGGGTAGAGAATGATGGCCAAGAGGAAAGGGGGAAAGATGGGGAGGTGACGAGGAGGAAATGCGGTTGCCAAAGTGGTTGGCTTTGGCTTGAAACGGGGGAACCGCCAAGGGGGACACTGTGATTCTCAAACAGCTTTTTAAGCCGGAAGTTCTGGAACTGATTGATGAGGGGATGTGGGACGAGGTCCGTAAATTTCTGGTGGAGTGGGAGGCACCGGAGGTGGCGGAGCTGATTATGGAGGTGGACAAGAAGCATCGGGTGGTGCTTTACCGGCTGTTACCGCGGGAGTTGGCGGCGGAGGTGTTTGCTCACTTGGAGCCGACGCTGCAGAATCATTTGATTGAGGATATGGCGGATGATGAGGCGCGGGGTTTGTTGGAGCAATTAACGCCGGATGATCGGACGGCGCTGTTTGAGGAGTTGCCGTCCGATGTGACCAAGCGGTTGCTGCAGATGTTGCCGAATGTGGAGCGGTCCAAGGCGTTGCAGTTGTTGGGCTATCCGGAGGGGAGCATTGGGCGGTTGATGACGACGGAGTATGTGAAGGTCAAGCCGGAGATGACGATTGGGGAGGCGCTGGCGCATATTCGGAAGTATGGGGAGGACAGCGAGACGGTTAGTGTGATTTTTGTCACGGATGAGAAGGGTCGGCTGTTGGACGACATTCGGTTGCGGCGGTTTATTCTGGCGGATCCGGAGAAGAAGGTTTCGGAGATCATGGAATCGAACTCGGTGGCCTTGAACTCGTTTGCGGATCAGGAGGAGGCGGTGAAGGCGTTCAAGAAGCATGACATGTTTTGCATGCCGGTGACGGACAAGGACGGGGTGTTGTTGGGGGCGGTGACGGTGGATGACGTGCTGGATGTGGCGGAGGAGGAGGCGACCGAGGACATTCACAAAGGGGCGGCGATTACGCCGTTGAATCTGAGTTATCGGGAGGTGCCGGTGTGGAGTTTGATTGTGCGGCGGCTCCCATGGCTGGTGGCCCTGGTGTTTGTGAGTTTGGCGTCGAGCGGCGTGATTGCGGCTTATGAAGAGACGCTGAGTCAGATGATTGTGTTGGCGTTCTTTATTCCGTTGTTGATGGGAAGTGGCGGCAACACGGGGTGTCAGGCGGCGACGCTGGTGGTGCGGGCGCTTTCGACCAATGATTTGAAGCTTAGTCAGTGTTTTCAGGCGATGTGGAAGGAGATTGCGGTCGGTTTGTCGTTAGGGTGTGTCATGGGAGCGGCCAGCGGGATTTTGGCGTATCTTCGAGGGGATTTGACGACCGGGCTGATTGTGGGTTTGACGATGTTTATCATCGTGATTGTGACCAATTTGATGGGATTTTTTATTCCGTTTATTTTGACGAAGCTGAAGATGGATCCGGCGGTGGCGAGTAGTCCGCTGATTACCTCGGTGGCTGACAGTGTCTGCCTCTTGATTTATTTTACGGTGGCCTCGATGTTTTTAGCTCATGTGGGTTGAGGGCAGAGAGCGATGCCGTTTTTTCTTGATGGTGTTCTGAGCCGAGCGAGGTAATGACGGCGGTTGGCGTGTCGCCGCATTTGCATGAGAGATCCGTTGAAGTTGACTGAGTTAGACCTGTTACCCCAGTGGGCTCGGGAGCCGATGCCTGAGGGAGGGTCCAGCCTGCCGTATGAGGCTGAGGATGAGGTGGGAGAGAGACGCAGGAGGTCGGACCGGACAGAGCGGGAGGAGGCGGAGGGGCGCCGCGAGCGGGATCGGGGACGCCGGGGAGCGCGACGCGGGGAACGGCGTGATTGGGGGAGAGAGGGAGATCGAGAGGGTGGGGGGCGTCCGAATCGGCGTGGTTTTTCGAAAGGAGGTGGAGGTGCGCCCGGGGCTCGAAGGGTGGTGGAGTCGCGTGCGGAGTCGGTGGTGGCGCCGCCGGACCTTGGCGTGGAGGTTTCATTTTTGCCCGATCCGCATGGGGCAGAGTCGATGGCACGACAGATTCGGTCCACGTGTCTGGCTTATCCCGTTTTTGAGCTAGCCAAGGTGGCATTGAAAAAGGAGGCCCGTCATCATGTGGTGCTGAAACGACGGGTGGAGTCCGGGGTGTCGCTCTTCCGATGCACACTGGATGGAACAGTCTGGTTGGACCGGGTGGCGGGGGCGGCCCATGTCACGGAGCATTATCTTGATGTTTTCTACGAGGAGGAGGAGGTGGCGTGTGATCCACCCAAAGGGAATTTCAATGCGTTGGGGGTGTGTTCGCTGGATGGCACGGTGTTGGGACCGGTGAATCATCATGATTACGGAGCGAATGTCCGAAGGCTCTACCAAAGGAAGTTTGGTCGGATGTCGTTTGAGGAGTTCAAGGCGCATATTCAAATTGTCCGGGATGCGGAGAAGATTGAGGCGTGGCGTCAGAGTCAATCGGTGAAAACGGTTTATGTGGCCCGACCGACGCCGGTGTTACCGCAGGAGGCGAAGGAGGAAGAGACCGTTTCGGTGGTGCCCTTGGCGGAGTCGAAAGGGGAGCCTGAGTCGGTGGTGGAGGCGGTTTCCGAAGAGGCGGGGAAGGAGACGGTGATCGTTCCGGAGCCGCAAGGGGAAGGGGTGGCTGAGGTGGCCACCGCGGAGTTGACGGTGAGCGAGGAGGGGAGGGGAATTGAAGGGGAGGGTGCGGCAGTTCCGTCGGAGAGTGCAGGTCGATCGGAGCCGACACCACCGCAGGCGGGTGAGCGGCTGGGAACCTTGGTGGA
The DNA here is from genome assembly GCA_046719555.1 of Verrucomicrobiia bacterium. GTDB lineage: Bacteria > Verrucomicrobiota > Verrucomicrobiia > Methylacidiphilales > CALFVM01 > CALFVM01. Next base: position 3,667 of record JBDNCR010000111.1, read on the forward strand.
GGTGAAGGAACACTTTTTACGGACTCATGCTGAAGGATTTCTCGTGCCGGTGGATGAGGTGGTGCTGGAGACGGTTGAGGCGCGGAGGAGGAGTGCGCCGGAGTTGGCGGAGCAGATTCGGTTTGCGCTACAACAGGAGCTTCGGTTCCCCTTGAAGACAGCGAAGGTGTTGATCCGGCAACTCGGTCGGTTTGGGCTTCAGTTTTTCAAATGGGGCAAGGGGGCCACGTTTGTTTCGGGGATTCGTCCGAGGCGGTTTGAATCGGATCCAGCGGCTTTATCGGATGGGGTGCGAGCGGTGTTTGAGTGGGTGGTGGCCCATCCGAACGGGCGGCGGGAGCAGTTGTTCAAGGCGATGTCGCGGCGGGAGCCGAACTTGACTCAGCCGGAGACGGAGTCGGAGGGCGGGGCGGTGGTGGAGCAGACTCGGGAGGAGACCGCGCCACCCGGAGCGATGGATTTGCTGTGGTTGGTGAGGGAGGGTTATGTGATTGCGTTTGCGGATGGGAGGTTGGATTTGATCCGGAGCAATCCGAAGAAGGTGGAACCGCGGCCCAAGGCGGAGGGAGCCGGAGTGGCTGTGGTGGAGCTTGGCACGGAGCAGGGGGTTGGAGGCGAGTCAGGGTCGGAGATGGAGGCGAAGGCTCCTGCCCAGATTGACCCGGTTCCGGCCGATCCATCAGATGATCCGGAGGCGGAGCGGGAAGGGGCGGGGGATGAGCCAGCGTGAGGTGTTGGGGCAGGTGGGGGAGCAGACGCTGACGGTCAACGAGATTTACGGGAGTGTGCAAGGGGAGAGCACGTATGCGGGGGAGCGGTGTGCGTTTGTGCGGCTGACGTTTTGCGATCTGCGCTGCAGTTATTGCGATACGGAGTATGCGTTTTATGAAGGGAGCAAGCGGAGCATCGAATCGATTGTGGAGGAGGTGGAGGGTTTGGGCATTCCGCTGGTGGAGGTGACGGGAGGGGAGCCGTTATTGCAGCCGAATGCGCCGCTATTGATGAAGGTGCTGTGTGATCGTGGGTTCAAGGTGTTGGTGGAGACGGGAGGGGCTCATGATATTTCGGTGTTGGACCGGCGGGTGATTCGGATCATGGATTTGAAGTGTCCGGATAGTGGGATGGTGGAGCGGAATCGCTGGTCGAATGTGGAGCATTTGACCAAACAGGATGAGGTGAAGTTTGTGATTGGTTCGCGGACGGATTACGAGTGGGCTCGGGAACGGGTGCGAGCGTTTAATCTGGCGGAGAGGGTTGGGGCGGTGTTGTTTTCGCCGGTGTTTGGACGAATGGAGCCGAAGCAGATGGTGGAGTGGATTTTGGAGGACAGGTTGCCGGTTCGGTTTCAGTTGCAGATGCACAAGTTCATTTGGCCGCCGTCGGAGCGCGGGGTGTGAGGGAGGAAGTGATCCGGCATGTGTATGTTCATGTGCCGTTTTGCACGCACATCTGTCCTTATTGTGCGTTTGTTAAGACGAAGAATGCGCTGCCGGAGATGAAAGTTTTCCTCCGGGCGTTGCGGCGGGAGGTGGAGGCGGTGCGGCGGCGGTTGGAGGTGGTGCCGACGACGGTGTATTGGGGTGGGGGAACGCCGACGGCGTTGTCGGTGGGTCAATGGGAGGAGATTATGGCGTGGTGGCCGTGGGGTGGAGAGGGGATAGAGTTCACGGTGGAGGCCAATCCTGCGACGGTGTCGGCTCGGAAGGCGGAGTTGTTGGTGAGGGCGGGAGTGAACCGGTTAAGTTTGGGGGTGCAGTCGTTTGATCCGAAGATGTTGCGGCTGTTGGGACGGACGCACGATCGGGAGCAGGTGAAGGAGACGGTGGAGGTGGTGCGGGAGGCGGGTTTGCGGAATGTGAATTTGGATTTGATGTTTGCGTTGCCGGGACAGAGTGAGGCGTTGTGGCAGCAGACGCTGGAGGAGGCGGTGCGGCTGGGTCCGCAACATGTGTCGTGTTACAATTTGAATTACGAGGAGGATACGGAGTTTTTGCAGCGGCTCCATCGCGGAGAGTTTGTGGTTGATGCGGAGCGGGAGCGTCGATTTTTCCTGGGGATGCAGGAGATGTTGTCGGGAGCAGGTTTTCTACGGGATGAGGTGTCGAATTATGCGCGGCCCGGATTTAGTTGCCGACACAATTGGGCCTATTGGGAGGGGGCGGATTATGTGGGGGTGGGGCCGGGGGCGTGTTCAACGGTTGGCGGGGAGCGGTGGCGGAATGTGGGAAAGGTTGGGGAGTGGGCGGAGCAGGTGGAACAGTGTGGGAGGGGCGTGGCGGAGGTGGAGAGGTTGTCGGAACGGACCCGTGGGAAGGAGCGGGTGATGTTGGGGTTGCGAACGCGGGCGGGGGTGAAGATCGAGCGTGGGGAGATGGCGATGCAGGCGGCGAAATTGGCGGAAGAGGGTTTGGCAGAGATTCAAGGGGAGAGGCTTGTTTTGACCTCGAAAGGTTTGTTGGTGGCGGATAGCATTGCCGAACTTTTTTATGATGA
>JBDNCR010000112.1:0-6102 GCA_046719555.1 Verrucomicrobiia bacterium
CTGCAAACCATACTGGATCCGGGTCCTGAACTTCTGACCCGCCCCCGTGAAACTCGGCCACTTCGCAATGTCAAAATTCCCCTGCGTCAACTCCACAAAACCGAGCAAACTATCCACCGTGCTGAACCCCGCCCCAAACGTAATCGATCCCGTCCGCTGCTCCTCCACCGTCACCACCACATTCTTCCGGTTCGGAATAGCCGTATCCTGCGGAGACACATCCACCTTCGAAAAATACCCCAGATTCTCCAGCCGCCGCTTACTCGCGTCCGCCTTCACCGAATCGTAAACCTCACCCGGCGCAATCGCCAACTCCCGCCGCAGCACCTTGTCCTTCGTCCGGTCATTCCCCTGGATCACAATCTTCTCAATAAACGATTGAGGCCCCTCCTTAATGTAAAACACCACGTCCATCCGCCCCCGTTCAATATTCGCCTGCCGCTCCGGAATCACCTCCGTATCAATATACCCGTCCTGCCCATAGAGATCCCGGATCGCATCCACATCCGCCTGCAAACCTTTCGGCGAAAACACCGATCCCGGCTTCATGCTCATCACCCCCAAAATCGTCTCCGTATCAAAAATCGTGTTATCCCGAATCTGCACCGTTCCCACCTCATACCGAATCCCCTCAAACACCGTGATCTTCACCCGCAGACGGTCCTCCCCATACGTCTCCAACTCCACATCCCGCACCTGCATGTCGATGAAACCATTATTCTGATAAAATTCCTGCAACCGGCGAAGATCCTCCTCAAACTGATCCGCTTGATACAACCCTGACTTGTTAATGAACGAAAGCCAGTTCTTCGGCCGTGTCTTAATCTGCCTCTGCAACTCCTTCTGACTAAAAGCTCTCGCATCCACAAACTCCACCTCCCCAATAAATTCCTTGGGCCCCTCTTGAATGTTAAAGAAAATCGTCGCCCGCCCAACCTGCTCGTTGATGTCAATCTTGTATTCCACCTGAGCCTCGTAAAAACCCTTCTCCTGATAATACGTCTTGATCGCCTGCGCATCGTTCGACACCGCCAGCTCACTCAACGGCTCGCCCACCTTGCTCTTAATCTTCTTGCGAACCGCGCCCTCCTTAATCCGCTGCGCCCCCGTCACCACAATCTCCCGCACCACCGGCTTCGGCTCCACAATCACCACCACCTTCACCCCATCCGCCAGCGGCTCATCAAAAATCCGCAAGTTCACAAACAAACCCGTCGCATACAAATTCCGCACATCCTCCTGAATCGCCATCGGAGAGTAAGGTTGCCCCACCGTCGTCCGCATGTTCGAAATAATCACCGCTTTATCCACCGACTTGGCCCCGGCAAACTCCACGTCGATCTCCTTCACAATCGGCCCACGCGCCTCAAAAGCCTCCGCTGCCGAAGGCGGCTGAATCAAGGTCCGCCCCTCCTGACCCCAAACACTCGACACCGCCCCGCCCAGCGCCCCAAGCACCCCAACCATCATCCACGCAACAAACCAAAACCTAAACATCTTCAAAGCGAACCATTTAGAAAAGGACACAATCATGGGCATTTCCGCATTTCTACTCTTGAATGCGTCAAAAGTAGTCGGCTGACGGCAAAGTGGGGAAACTCCCGTCCGGGGTCAAGCAGATTTCCGGCCACACCTCCCCAAGGGCCTCCCCTCTCCTCCACTCACCCCCCCCCAACCTACCGCCGCGTCACCAACAAACCCAACGCCAGACCGCACACCCCCGCTGCCAACAAGCCCAAATACGGCTCCTTCGAATACAACCTCTTCAACCCGGTCGCCCCACGGTCGGCCGCCTCCACCACCGTGCAAACGGCCCTCTTCAAGACCTGGTTCCGATTCGTTGCCAAAACCTCAGAAACCACCACCTCGGCATCAGCCGTCGATTGCGGATCCAACTCATCAGCGGGGGAAAAATCTCGTGCCATCAACTCCCGATCTTACGGAAAAACCCCTCGCCGACAAATGGGAAATCGTCTGATCGCCACCTCTCCACCCCTCAACGTGGACCATGAAACTGATCCAACGGCGCTCGGAACACCTCCACCACCCGAGGCTCAGCCTCGCCCAGTCGGGTCACCGTCAACCGCACCCGGGTAAACGCCCGGCCTCGCAGCCTTAACAACGCCTCATTCGGATCCAAATCCGCCACCAACACCTCCCCAATCTTCACAATCAAATCTCCCACCCGCAACCCCGCCTGCTCCGCAGGACTCGCCGGCAACACCTCCTGCAACCGGAACCCGCCCTCCTCCGCCAAAACCACCGCACCAATCGCCCCAGGCTGATCCCGCCCAATCTGTCCCCTCACCTCCCCCACCGCCATTCCCAAAACCAGCCCAAACCCTAGAACACCCAGCGCCCGCCCCCGCCAGGATCCGCCTCCCAGTTCACGTCCCCCCATCCTCACCGTGGTCGCGGACCTCCCGGCATCGGTCCCGCCCCCGTCGCCGGTTCAGGAGTCGGTCCCTCCGCCGTTCCCCCCGCACCCGCCTGAACCTGGGACAACCGCGCCCGCTCCGGTTGCGCCCCCGGCACCGCCCCCCCCACAAACTCAACCTCCCCCGCCTGAGTCATCCGCAGCGCCGGAAACGTCGCCCCCTCCACCCGCTGATCCTGCCGCAAAATCCTCCCGTCCGGATCGCACGCCACATACCGATACGTCTTCGGAGCATTCGACCACGAGAGATGAAACCCTCCCCGCGCATCAAACAACGTCTTCGGCGTCTCCCGCGCCACAATCGGACCCAAATTCGCCGTCGTAAACACCAAATTGTTCCCCGCATCCTCAATCTGCAAATACAAATGCGGACTCAACGACTTATCCTGCAAAAAACGGATCAACGAATACGTCCGCACCGAATCATCCGGCATCCGCCGATCCATCGTCCAAAACCGCTCACCCCGCCCCACCGTGAACGTCAGCGGCGCCGTCATCAACGGTAACTGCCCCGGCTGCCGCACCACCGCCTGAATCCGATACTCCCCCGTCTCCCGAATCGCATAATGCGGCGTGATATTCACCCGCAATCGGGCCGTCTCCCCAGGCTGCAACACCCGATCCGGCGGCTCAAACGGAATATCCGTTCGCACCCGCACATTATTCGGGCGCAAAATCGAAAACGACAACCACCCCTGCTTCCCATCATCCCGGTTCACCAACTCCACCGGACGCAACCCCTGATTGGTCAACTCCACATCAAACAAAGCCGCCTCATACAGCAAAAAATGAGACCGCTCCGACGACAACGCCACGCCCAACCCCGCCTCTGCCCAACTCACCCATCCCAACCCCATCATCCACCCAACTGCCGCGATCCGCTTCATCACAACCATCACCCCACCCTAGCCGCCCCGCCCCACCCACGCAAGCCCTGCCCGCCTCACCCCACATTTCCCTGTCCCATCCGCCCCAACGCGCTATCATCCTCCTGATGATTAGCCCGTGGATCCTCCAGACCGGCCTCTGTTTCAGCCTGGCCCTCATCGCCCTCGGCTGCCTCCAGTCCGATCGACTCACCCTCCGACGCCTCGGTCTCTGGCTCATCCTCGCCACCCTACTCACCGCCCTCTGGTTCCTCTTCCAACACCCCCTGGCCCTCATCCTCGGTCTCCTCCTCTGGTTCTCCCTCCCCATCGGCCAAGCCATCATCATCTCCCGCCGACTCCGCTTCGGGCGGCACCGTTCCCTCCAAGCCACCGCCTTCCCCCCGGACGAATTCCCCGACCTCCCCGAAGCCAGTGCCGAACTCCGGGCCCTCGGCTTCCACGAACTCGGCGACTACTGGCTCCCCGGAGCCCCCCTCCGCCAAGGCTACCGCCTCTTCTGCCACCCCGACCACCGCACCTACGGCGCCACGGCCGTCGTCACCACCGACGGCATCTCCCTCCTCTACCTCATCTTCATCTCCCGCGCCCCCAAGGGCTCCCTCTGGATGACCTGGGACTACCCCTTCACCTACGCCCTCCGCACCCCACCCGACCTCTTCGTCTACCGATGCCTCGAAGCCGACTCCATCGAAACCCTGCTCCATCAACACCTCGCCTTCCTCCACGCCAACGACCTCTCCCCCAACCACCTCCTCCCCGCCGATCCGTCCGGAGCCGAACCCTTCTTCGCCCGCATCTTCACCGAAACCCTCGACTATAACCTCCGTATCGGACTCCTCCGCCCCCAAACCCCCTCGGGCGATCCCCTCCGCTACAGCTGGCGCGGCACCGCCTACCTCTCCTGGCAAGTCCTTCGGGAAATGGTTCTTGGATGAAAACACCCCTCCTCCTCTCCCTCCTGCTCCTCTTCATCAGCCAACCGACCCTCCACCCCGCCGAACCCCCGCCCTCCTCCCCCTGGCTGACCTCCCTTCCCCAAGCCCTCACCCTCGCCAAAAAACAGCGCAAACCCCTTCTCCTCCTCTTCACCGGCTCCGACTGGTGCTCCTGGTGCCGTCGCCTCCAAAACGAAGTCCTCTCGACCCCCGTCTTTCAAAACTTTGCCCGGGACCACCTCATCCTCGTGGAAATCGATTTCCCTCGCCTCAAACCGATGCCCCTCGAACAACACCACGCCAACCTCATGCTCGCCGACCGCTTCGGCATCATCGGCCTCCCCTCCCTTCTCCTCCTCAACGACCAAGGCGAAAAGCTCGCCGAATTCGGCTTCCCCCAAGGCGGCCCCTCCTCCCTCATCACCAAAATCCAGACCGCCCTCCCCTCAACTCTCCCCTTGAACCCTCCCCCGCCCAACTCACCCTCCGCCCAATGATCGTTCCCCCTGATGTCATCGAACGGGTCAAACAAGCCTCCGACATCGTCGACGTCATCTCCTCCTACGTCCCCCTCAAACGGGCCGGAGCCTACTACAAAGCCCTCAGCCCCTTCAAAAAGGAGAAAACCCCCTCCTTCATGGTCAACCCCACCCGCCAAACCTTCGTCTGCTACTCCTCCGGTCACAAAGGCGACGTCTTCCAATTCCTCATGCTCTATGAAAACCTCGACTTCCCGGCCGCCCTCGAACGCCTCGCCGCACGTGCCGGCATCGAACTGCCCCGCCGCGTCGCCTCCCCCAAAGACGAACTCCAACGCAACCTCCGAAACAAACTCCTCCAACTCCACGCCGAACTCGTCCCCTACTGGTCCGATAAACTCGCCCACCACCCCGCCGCCGAACCCGCCCGCGCCTACCTCCGCCATCGCAACATCCCCCTCGCCTGGATTCGCGACTACGGCCTCGGCTACGCCCCCGACACCTGGGACGACCTCCTGACCTGGGCCGCTCAAAAAAACTACCCTCGCGACACCGTCATTGCCGCCGGCCTCGCCGTCCCCAAAGACTCCGGCGGTGCCTACGACCGTTTCCGTGGCCGCCTCATGTTTCCCATCCGCAACGATCGCGGCGAAGTCGTCGGCTTCTCCGGACGCACCCTCAACCCAGACACCAAAGAAGCCAAATACGTCAACTCCCCCGAAACCCCCATCTTCAAAAAAAGCCACCTCCTCTTCGGCCTCGACCGAGCCAAACGCGCCATCCTCGACGCCGATCGTGCCATCCTCTGCGAAGGCCAAATCGACGTCCTCCGCTGCCACGCCGCCGGCATCCTCAACGTCGTCGCCCCCCTCGGCACCGCCCTCACCGACGACCACTGCAAACTCCTCAAACGCCACGCCGCCGGCATCCTCCTCTGCCTCGACGGCGACCCCGCCGGCCAACGCGCCGCCCGCCGCGCCGCCGACCTCCTCCTCGAAGACAATGCCCAAGCCCTCCAACGCGCCCTCGGCGCTGAACTCGGCATCGACGTCGTTGTCCTCCCCCCCGGCGACGACCCCGACTCCATCATCCTCCGGGAAGGGCCCGAAGCCTTTCAAAACCTCCTCGCCCATCCCAAACCCTTCTTCGACTTCCTCCTCGACCTCCTCCAAACCGAACACCCCACCTCCTCCCCCGGCAGCATCCGCCGCATCACCGAAGAACTCTCCCGCTTCCTCGCCAAAGTCCCCAACCTCGTCCTCCAAGAACAACTCAAAATGCGTGCCGCCGCCCGCCTCGGCGTCACCACCGACATCCTCAGCAGCGAACTTCGCCGCACCACCCCCCACACCCCCAAACCC
>JBDNCR010000113.1:0-6094 GCA_046719555.1 Verrucomicrobiia bacterium
GGGTATCTGGGTGCGGGGCGTTTCCTGAACATTGATGGATCGACGATCAATGTCACTGGCTCTTCGGACCTTCAGCTCCAGGCTCAATTCGGCGTGACGATTACCGGTTCCAATATTGCGCCTGGTGTGAATCCGGTGAATTCGGTCGGGATTTACGGGTTCAATGGACCGATTAGCATCTCGGGTTCGGTGATCGGGGGGCCGAACGTTTCTGTGGTGATTATCTATGCCCAGGCGGGGAACAACCTGACCATCGCCAACACCAGCATCACCGGAAATTCGATTCTCTTGGGTGGCAACATCGTCACCTTGGATCCGTCAACCGTGATCAACGGCTCATCCATTGAGATCCAAGCCAACAGTTTCTTGCCCAACGGGGCCAGCCTGTCCACCACCCCCGTGATCAATCCTTATGTTCCCTGAACCTGCCCGGCTTACCTCGTTATCTTTCCCGATGAAACCAACCATTTTTTTTCTCGCCGCCGCTTTTATGGTGTTCGTCCGTCCTGTTAGCGGCCAACGGGCTGCGATTGACACCGTGGAAACCCAGCAAACGCTCCAACGTTTTGAGCGGGTTGACCCCGCCGGTTATGCCCAGGAAAAGAAAAAGACGGTCATCCTCGATGATTCCGAGGATTTTGGGCGTCAGGTCCTGCTTCAGCCCACCCGCACCCGACCCTATTTTGAGGCTACGACCAACCACGACCTGATTTACACGGATAACGCTGGACTGACCAAAAATGACATTCGGGGTTCCTGGATGTGGATCGGCAATTTTCTGCTGCGAGGTTATGCCCCGCTGCCCAAGCAGTGGGACAGTTTGAGCCTGACACTCGACATTCAAGAGACCTTCTATCGTTATGAGAACCATACTGCGAACCAGCTTGATTTTAACCGCGATGCAGCGGCTTTGAATGCCACTTATAACTATCGCAACGAATGGATTTTCGGCACCGGCTATGGCATTAATCAGCTCCGGTCGAACTCCTCGACGATTAATACTTTTTATTCGGAAGGAGTGGTCAACTGGTCGGCGACCCGACTGTTTCCACTTGGGGAGGATGCGGTCTTTTTCGCGGGTTACCTTGGGCAGTATCATCACACCTCGAACACCAATCCACGCGGTTCCTTTGATCGTGTTTCGAATGCCCTAATCCTTGGTTATAACCGGCAGATCATGCCGCGGGTCACCGTTCAAACCCTCTATAAGCTGCAGGGTGACACCTACACCCAGCCGGCTCTTGACGGCTCGACGAATCCTGCCTCAGCCGACTTCGGCCGTTTGGTGAACAATCGGCAAGACCTCAACAACATGCTTTCGCTTTCGTTGATCTACACGCCAACCGAGTGGGCCACGATCCGCACTTCGTTCACTTCGTCCTTCAACAATTCCAACGACGAAGACCGTGATTACACCAATCTCCAGGGCACCGCGGCGAGCGTGCAGCTGACGTTCCGCTATTAAAGTCGAGCGTCGTTGGGCTGGCGATTATGGTCCAGTAGGGTGTGTTTGCTGATCGACGGCATCTCCCTTCTGTTAGAGTCCGGCTTGCGATTTTTCCTTTTTTTGAGAGCCTGTCGGATCGGGAGTTTGGATGAGTGACACGCGCTATTTTGCCTACGGATCGAACATGAACGAAGATCAGTTCAAGGGACGTTGTCCTTCGTCCCACATGGAATGTCGTGCGGTCTTAGATAACTACCGCTGGATCATCAACGAGCGGGGTGTCGCCACGGTGGTGAAGCATGAAGGGGCGTCGGTGCACGGAGTTCTATATGCGATAACGGAATCGGATGAAAAGGAATTGGATCGGTGGGAAGGCGTTGCTGGAGGGTGCTATAATAAGGATTGGCTTTTGGTGAGGACGGACTTGGGCGACACGGTTGAGGCGCTTGTCTATGTTGATCCTCGGACCAACCCTGGGAGGCCGAAGAAAGGTTATTTGGAGAAGGTTTTGGCGGGGGCCAGGCTTCATGATTTACCCGAGGCATACCTTAGGGAGCTGGAGCGTTGGAAGACGTCGTGAAACGGTCCTGCTTGCCAAATCGTCGGAGACGGGGTGATTTGGAGGGCTTTTGATGGGATTGATTCGTCGTTATTTTGGCACGGACGGAATTCGGGGTCAGTTTGGCGTGGAGCCGATGACTCCGGAGTTTGCCTTTGGGGCCGGGGCCGCTTTGGGGCGGTGGTTGGTGCGCCGGACCCCCGAGGCGTCGGTGGTGATCGGACGGGACACCCGGGCTTCGGGGCCGCTGTTGGAGCAGGCTTTGGCGACGGGCTTGGATCAGGCGGGGGTGGCCGTGGAACTGATTGGGGTGCTGCCGACGTCGGCGGTGTCGATTGCGGTGGTAGCCAGGGGTGCCTCGGCGGGGGTGATGATCAGTGCGTCGCATAATCCTTACCAAGATAATGGGATTAAATTTTTTGGGCCGGACGGGGCGAAATTGGCCGATGAGGCGGAGGCGGAGTTGGAGCTGTTGATTGATGCGGAGCGGACCGGGGCGTTGCCGGGCTGGAGTTTTCCGCTGAATCGGGAGATGGAGGCTGAAAGCTGGGCGTTGCGACTGTATCGGGAGGTGATGAGCCGGTCGTTACCGAAAGAGTTTTCGCTTGGAGATCGGAGAATTTTGGTGGATGGGGCCAATGGGGCGGCATGGAAGAGTGCGCCGATGGTGCTGCGAGGATTTGGAGCGGAGGTGGAGACGATTCATTGTGAGCCGAATGGGACGAATATCAATGAGGCGTGCGGCAGTCAGGACACGGCGATCTTGCGGCAGATGGTGAGGGACCGTGGAGGTCGGTGGATCGGTTTGGCGCTGGATGGGGATGCCGATCGGGCGGTGTTGATTGATGAGGAGGGGAGTCCCTTGGACGGAGATGACCTTTTGGCAATTGTGGGAACGGCCCGTCAGGCGGAGGGAACCTTGCCTGGCCATCGGGTGGTGGCCACGGTGATGAGCAACGCCGGCTTGGCGGAATCGCTCGCGCAGGTGGGGGTGACCTTGGAGCGGACCGATGTCGGAGATCGGTATGTGCTGGAGCGGATGGTGGAGACCGGGGCGGTTTTAGGCGGGGAACAATCGGGGCATGTGTTGTTTCGAGATCTGATGCCGACGGGGGACGGATTGTTAACCGCGTTGCAGGTGTTGCGGGTGGCGGCGCGGACCGGAAAACCGTTGAAGGAACTTCGGAAGGTGATGGTTAAGTTTCCCCAGCTTTTGGTTGGGCTGAAGGTGAAGCGGAAGCCCCCGCTTGGAGAGTTGCCGGAGGTGGTCCGGGCGGTTCAAGAGGTGGAGAAGCAATTGGGCCCCAAAGGACGGGCGTTTCTTCGGTATTCCGGGACCGAGCCGAAAGTGCGGTTGTTGGTGGAGGGGCCGCCGGGGTCGGACTTGGAAAGTCTTGTGGAAATTATCTTGAAACCGTTGCGGGAGTGTCTTTGTTCCTAATGCCCTGAATGTGCTCGGGCGCAACCAACCTCCAACTCAGAACTTAACGTTATGCAAATCTTCATCGACTCTGGAAACACGGACGAAATTCGCGAGGCTCAATCCCTCGGCTTGGTGGACGGGGTGACCACGAACCCAAGCTTGGCGGCCAAGAGCGGCAAAAAGTTCAAGGATTTGATCCTGGAAATCTGCGAGATTGTGGATGGGCCGATCAGTGCGGAGGTCACGGGCTTGACGGCGGAGGAGATGATTGCCGAAGGCAAAGACATTGCCTCGTGGCACAAGAACGTGGTGGTGAAGGTGCCGCTGATTGCGGAAGGGTTGAAGGCCACCCGGGTGTTCACTTCGTTGGGGATCAAGACCAACGTGACCCTTTGTTTCAGCCCGGCTCAGGCTCTGCTGGCGGCCAAAGCAGGAGCGACGTATGTGAGCCCGTTCGTTGGGCGGTTGGATGACATTACTGTGGATGGGATGGATTTGATCGAGGATATCCGGGAAATCTACGATAACTACGATTTCTCGACGAAGATTTTGACCGCTTCAGCCCGCAGTCCGATGCACTTTGTGGCCGCGGCCAAGATTGGAAGTGATGTGATTACCGCCCCTTGGAGCGTGTTGCAGGCGCTGATCAAGCATCCGTTGACGGATGTGGGTCTGGCCAAGTTCCTTGACGACTGGAAGAAGGCGAAGACCTAGGGCGCGTCGGCCGATCGATCTGCGGTGGCGGGATGAGGTGCCCGGCAGGGCTCAGGCTTGTCTAGGGGCCGGGGACCGGTTAGTCTGCCGGTCCATGGTTTTCGACCAGCTTGCCTTCCGATTCGACGAGCCCTGGGTGGAGGAGCGTCCTGCCGAGATGGTCCAGTTATCGGATGGAGAGGCGCCAATTTTCTATCGGGAGAATCCCCGGGCCCGACGCTATTTGTTATCAGTGCACCGGGATGGAACCGTTCACGTGACCATTCCGCGACGGGGAACGAAGCGGCAGGCGCAGGTTTTTGTGCAGGAGAAGTTGCGCTGGGTCGAGCGGCAGCGTCGGAAGGTGCGAGCGGCGGGGATGATGCCGCAGGAATGGGGCGTGGGGACGGAGGTGATGGTGCTGGGGAGAATGCACCGGATTTCGGTGCTCCAGGCCGGTCCCCCCGTGATTTTGGAGGTTGGCCCCCTGGAGGTCGCCAGCGCCCGGTGGGAAGGGAATCTGCGTCCGCTGGTGGAAGAGCATTTGCATGGGTTGGCCCGCCGGGTTTTGATTCCTCGCACCTTGGAGCTGGCGTCGAGGCATGGCTTGGACGTTGGCCGGGTGACCGTTCGGGACCAAAGCACCCGCTGGGGTTCGTGTTCTGCGAAGGGAACCATTTCGCTAAATTGGCGATTGGTGCAGACGCCGGGGGAGGTGTCGGACTACATCATCTTGCATGAGTTGATGCATCTCCGAGAAATGAATCATTCGCGTCGGTTCTGGTTTTTGGTGGAGCAGGCGTGTCCGGGCTATCGGGAGGCGGAGCGGTGGTTGAAGGAGAATGCAGCCCGGTTGGGGATGTGAAGGGACCGGAGGTGAAGAGGCGTAAGCCGGAGTTGTTGGCTCCGGCTGGCGATTGGAGTTGTGCGCGGGCGGCGGTTGCGAATGGGGCCGATGCGATTTTCTTTGGGTTGCCCGCATGGAACGCCCGGCTCCGGGCGGAAAATTTTCGGGAGAGTGACTTGCCCGAGTTGATGGCTTATTTGCACGACCGGGGTCGAAAGGGTTATCTGACCTTGAACACGCTGGTGTTTACCAAAGAGTTGCCGGGGGCTCTGGCCCTGTTGGGCCGGGCAGCCGAGGCGGGGGTGGATGCGATCATCATTCAGGATGTTGGGCTGGCGAAGCTTTCGCGGGAGTGTTACCCCGGATTGGAACTCCATGCCTCCACTCAGATGACCCTAACTTCGGCGGAAGGGCTGGCGTTTGCGAAACGCCTGGGTGTGGCCCGAGCGGTGGTGGCGCGTGAGTTGTCACTGCGGGAGTTGGCCAAGCTGCAGAAGTCGGCGGTGTTGCCGATTGAGACGTTTGTTCATGGGGCGCTTTGTGTGGCGTATTCGGGGCAGTGCCTGACCAGTGAGGTGCTGGGACAGCGGAGTGCGAATCGGGGAGAGTGTGCCCAGGCTTGCCGCCTGCCTTATCGGTTGGTGGTGGACGGAGCGATTCGAGATTTGGGGGATCGGCGTTATTTGCTTTCGCCCCAGGACTTGGCGGCGTTGCGGGAGATTCCAGAGTTGGTGGCACTGGGGGTGGAAAGTTTCAAGATTGAGGGTCGGCTGAAGAGTCCGGAATACGTGGCGGCGGTGACGGGAGTGTATCGGAAGGCGATCGATGCATGCTTTGCGAACGAAACGGGTGCTCCGGTGACGCGTGAGGATTGGTATCGGTTGGAGATGACATTTTCGCGCGGGTTGTCTTCGGGCTGGATGCATGGGGTCAATCACCAGGAGTTGGTTCATGCGCGGTTTGGAAAGAAACGGGGAGCTTGGGTGGGTCGGGTGGAACGGGTGGGCCGGGACTGGGTGGAAGTGACGGGGGAGGTGGCGGTGGCCGCAGGTGATGGGGTGGTGTTTGACACGGGGGAAGATCCCGAGCGGGAACAGGGAGGACGGGTCTTTGCGGTCAAGGGGA
>JBDNCR010000114.1:0-6028 GCA_046719555.1 Verrucomicrobiia bacterium
CACCTCTGGTCCCTCCCGCTCCTCACCCATCCCGGCCACAAACTCCACCGTCGCCGAACCGGCAAACCCCTGCGCCGCCAAAAAAGCCGCCCCCTCATCCACCCCCCGCATCCCCGGCACCGGTTGGAGCCATCCACCCTCGCTGGTTCGCGCCTGCAAATGCAAATGCACAATCCTCGCCCCCAACAACTCCCACCAACGATCCAACCCAGCCTGCGTAAACGGATGCACAATCGCCCCAACCCCCTCCGGCCACTCCTCGAAAAACCAGGCCGCCCCCTCGGGCGTCTCCGCGGCCGTCCCCCCGTGGCACTCACACCACAACCCAACCCCCGGCGGCATCCGCGATAACAACTTCGGCACCGCCTTGGCCTGAGCCCGCGCCATCTCCTCATCCTGGGCCACATTAAACTTCACCCCCCGCACCCCCTCACCCAGCGCCTCCAACGCCACCAACAACGCCCCCTCCTCCTCCGCCCTGCCCGGAGACCCATACCAATTGAACACCCGCACCGGACATGGGGATTCAATCAACGCGGCCCGGGCCATCGGCGAGCCCAACTTCCAATGATTCTCCCACAACTCCATCCCCGAAAACCCCGCCTCCGCAAACCGGTGGCACCACCCCTCATCCGGGAACCATGAAGGCTCCCGCTCCTTGCGCCAACGGTTCCGCTCCAAAAGAATCGTCCCCAAATACATCGCCGTCACACCCTCCGAATTCGGGCCCCCAGCTTCTGCAACCGCTCTTCAATCCGGGAAAAACCCCGATCAATCTGCCCAATGTTCTCGATCATCGACGTCCCCTCCGCACACAACGCCGCAATCAACATCGCCATCCCCGCCCGAATATCCGGACTCACCAACCGCGACGCCTTCAGCGGACTCGGCCCAATCACCACCGCCCGGTGCGGATCACACAACACAATCGCCGCCCCCATCCCAATCAGCGGATCGGTAAAATACAACCGCGACTCAAACATCTTCTCATGAATCAAAATCGTTCCCCGGCACTGCGTCGCCGTCACCAACGCCACCGACGTCATATCCGCCGGAAACGCCGGCCACGGCGCATCCTCAATCTTCGGAATTGCTCCCCCCAAATCCGCCTGAATCCGCCTCGACTGCTTCTTCGGCACCACCAACCGATCCCCGTCCGCCACCGTCTGAATCCCCAACCGCTCAAACACCAGACGGATCATCCGCAAATTCGGCAAATCCGCATCCTCAATCACCAACTCCCCACGGGTCACCGCCCCCAAAGCCACAAAACTGCCCACCTCCAAATAATCAGGCCCAATCCGGTGCGTTGCCCCATGCAACGATTTCACCCCCTCCACCTCCAGAATATTCGAACCAATCCCTCGAATTCGCGCCCCCATCTTGTTCAACAACCGGCACAAACCCTGAACATGCGGCTCGCTCGCCGCGTTCCGAATCACCGTCGTCCCCCGAGCCAAAACCGCCGCGCACACCGCATTCTCCGTCCCCGTCACCGAGGCCTCGTCCAACAACATATCACAGCCCACCAACCTCTTGGCCCGAATATCAAAACCCTCCTCCCCCACCTGAATCTTCCCTCCCAACTGCTGCAGCGCCAACATATGCGTGTCCAGCCGACGCCGGCCAATCCGGTCCCCGCCCGGCTTCGGTAAAAACACATGGCCACATCGCCCCAAAAGAGGGCCGGCCAGCGTCACCGCTCCCCGCAACTTCCCCATCAACTCCTCCGGAAGATCTGACCGCGGCCGCCTCTCAAACTGGACCCGCACCCGCGACCCATCCCCAGGCTCCACCTCCTCCACCGTTCCGCCCAACGCCACCACAATCTCCTTCATCACCTCCACATCCTCAATCGCTGGAAGATTCTCCAAAACCACCGGCTCCTCCGTCAACGCACACGCCGCCAGCACCGGCATCGCCTCATTCTTATTCCCCTGTGGCGCAATCACCCCGTTCAACGGCATCCGCCCCACCACTTCAAACGCCCCCCGACTCACTCGTGTCTCCATGCTCGGACACCCATCCCGCCACGGAACCTCCCTCCGGTCAACGCCTGATTCTCAACCCCCTAATCTCACCCTCTCCCCTCAAGGCCCCCCAATCTCTACCGTCTCGCCTTCAACCGATAAACCTCACTCGGCACCACCCCGGCCCCCACCATATCCAACTCACGCGCCGCTCGCTCCGACACATCGATAATTCGCCCCTCCACAAACGGACCCCGATCCGTGATCTCCACAATCACCTCTCGCCCATTCTGCAAGTTCCTCACCAACACCATCGTCCCAAACGGCAACGTCCGATGCGCCGCCGTAAACTCATGCTTGTTAAACACCCGCCCGCTCGCCGTCTTCCGCCCGTGAAACTTTCCTCCATACCACGACGCAATCCCCCGCTGCGGTTCACCCCGGTCCCAGACAAAATCCGCCCGCGACACCTGTCGCGCCTTCCCCGCACACCCCGCCAGCACCAGCACCAACAATAGCGCCCCACCAGCCCCCCAACCCGCCCACCCCTTCATCCGCTCCGTCCGTCGAGCTCCTTCTCCAACCGCTCCGCCACCCATTGCTTCAACATGCTCTGATAATTCAAATACCGCTGCGAGGCCAGCCGCTTCAACCGGGCCAACATCCTCGGATCCATCCGCAACGTAATCGCCGTCGACTCCGCAATATCCCCCTTCACACACGCCTCCTGCAACAATCGCCCATCCAACTGATGCTTCCCCCAAAACGCTGCCTCATCCGCCAAAGAACCAAACGGCGGCACCTCATTCCAATCGGTCAACGTTCGCAAGCTCACAAAAACTCCCTCAACTTCCGCTGATAAAAGAAATCCTCCTCCTCACTCATTCCTCGCGCCCACAACACCTTTACCGACTTCCCATTCGAACTATACCCAAAAAAAAGACCCCGCCCCCCCAAAGTTTTGCCCAGACAAAAAAACCGGCTCTGCGCCGCTGCCGACCCGCTCGAGGGAAGAAACCTCAGCGAAAATGCGTCCTCGAAAGCCTCAGCCACCTCCTCCTGCGGAACGTCCATCGTCTGATATGCCGACCAGTCAAACTCCATCGTGCTCCTCTCCGCCACCCCGGGAACGCGCCAACCACGGAAGCGTTCCCTGGGCCAATGAGATTCCCGTGATGTAGCCGAATCCCGCCAAAAACAGAAGCAAAAACGGGATCGAACTCCACAACCCCACGTGAATCGCATACCCCACCACCCCCAAATAATACACCAACAACCCACACTCAATCCAAGGCACCGTCCCCCCCGAGATCACATACGCCTTCGACCGCCACCCCTCCACCGCCCGCCGAATCCCATACTTCGGCGTCCGGGCAAACTCCGAACGGTGCCCCAACGCCGCCTCCAACACCGCCCGCGCATTGTTGATCGACATCCCAATCCCCACCGCAATGAGCGCCGGAATATAAAGCACATACTCCCACCACCGCGCCTGGTTCTCCCGCAAAACCAACCCGTAAAACCAGACCACCGAAAACGTCGCACAGGCAAACACCGCCATCTCCGGCGATAAAAACAAATGCCACCACGCTCCCCGCTCCGGAGCCACCGGCTGAGTCAAAAATGCCAGGGCTGCCAACAACAAATAGGCAAAATTCGAGGTCAGATGAAAACACGACTCCACCTTAATCTTCAACGGCAGGTCACTCTCCAAAATCCGCGGCAACAACTTCCGACACGTCTGAATCGCCCCCTTCGCCCAACGATGCTGCTGCGCCTTGAACGCATGAATATCCACCGGCAACTCCGCCGGCGTCACCACCTCCGGCAAAAACACAAACCGCCAACCCTTCAACTGCGCCCGGTAACTCAAATCCAAATCCTCCGTCAACGTGTCGTCCTCCCAGCCTCCCGCATCCACAATACAACTCCGCCGCCAAACCCCCGCCGTCCCATTAAAATTGAAAAATCGTCCCGACCGATTCCGCACCGTCTGCTCAATCAACAAATGCCCGTCCAAAAACAGCGCCTGCACCCGCGTCAACAAATTGTAATCCCGGTTCAAATGCCCCCACCGCGTCTGCACCATCCCCACCCTCGCATCGGAAAACGGCACCACCGCCCGCTTCAACATCCCCGGCGGCGGCAAAAAATCGGCATCGAACACCGCCACCAACTCCCCCTTCGCCAACGCCAAACCTGCCTGCAGCGCCCCGGCCTTATATCCAGTCCGCTCCCCCCGTCGCACCTGCACAATATCCAGACCCGCCGCCCGCAACTCCCGCACCTTGGCCGCCACCACCTCCGCCGTCTCATCCGTTGAATCATCCAACACCTGCACCTCAAGCCGGTCTCGCGGGTAATCCAACCGCCCCACACTCTCCAACAAACGCCCCGCCACATACCGCTCATTGTACAGCGGCAACTGAATCGTCACCCGCGGCCACACCTCCGGTTCCCTCCCCACCTTCTCCGCCTGGTGCCGATACCGCAAATAAGTCACGATCATCCACAGCCGGTGCAGTCCATACACCGACAAGCCGACCATCACCACCGTGTAGCTAACCGTCCAAAGAATGCCGAGCATAACGTTTCTCGGCCCGCGCCAAGCCTTGGCCGGGCGGAACCGCCGAAATGTTTGGGGCCATGTTCGCCTGGGTCAAGCCTTTCCGTCCCACCCTCTCCTCCCCCTTGCACCCCGCCCAAACCGCCCTACAACCATCTTGTGCCCGCGCCCATCCTCGCCCTCGACCAACTCCCCACCTGGCGTGCCCACCTCCCTGAATCCTCCCGACTCGTTGTCACCAACGGCTGCTTCGACCTCCTTCACGTCGGCCACGTCCGCTACCTCCAAGCCGCCCGCCAACTCGGCAACCTCCTCCTCGTCGGACTCAACGGCGACCACTCCGTCCGCCAACTCAAAGGCCCCAGCCGACCCATCAACCCCGAAGCCGATCGCGCCGAAGTCCTGGCCGCCCTCGCCTGCGTGGATGCCGTCTGCATCTTCCCCGAAACCCGCGCCACCCACTTTCTCCGCCTCGCCCAACCGCACCTCTACGTCAAGGGCGGCGACTACACCCACGACTCTCTCCATCCCGACGAAAAAGCCGTCCTCCAAGCGGCCAACGCCGAGATTCACCTCCTCCCTCTCCACCCCGGACGCTCCACCTCCTCCATCCTTCAGCGCGCCCAAGCCACCCCCCACCCATGACCGCCATCCAACCCCTCCGCCTGGCCATCCTCGGCTCAGGTCGCGGCTCCAACTTCCTTGCCATCGCCGATGCCATCGACTCCGGCCAACTTCCAGCCACCATCGTCTTCGTCGGCTCCGACAACCCAGACGCCCCCATCCTCCAAGCCGCCCGACAACGCGGTCTCTTCACCTACGCCTGCCCACCCAGTGCCTTCAAAACCAAACTCGAACCTCACATCGAAGCCGAACTCGCCCGCGCCCTCCTCCAAGCCCAGCCTGACCTCATCGTCCTCGCCGGCTACATGCGCGTCCTCAAAGCCCCCCTCCTCGACACCTTCCCCGGTCGCATCCTCAACATCCATCCCTCCCTCCTGCCCGCCTTCCCCGGCCTGCGCGCCTGGGAACAAGCCCTCCGTGCCGGAGTCCCCGAAACCGGCTGCACCGTTCACTGGGTCGACGCCACCATCGACGGCGGTCCCATCCTCGACCAAATCAACGTGCCCATCCTGCCCTCCGACACCCCCGAAACCCTTCACGCCCGAATCCAAGAAGCCGAACACCAACTCTATCCTGCCGTCCTGGCCCGCCTGGCCCTCCACCTCAACTCGCCCGCATCATCCCCTCGCCCAACCACCGCTCCACCTGCCGCCGCAAGCCCGGATACTCTCGCAACTCTGGATCCCCCTCCACCACCGCCGCCGCCCACCGCTTAGCCTCTGCCAACACCTCCCCATCCCGCAACAAATCGGCCACCCTCAATGGAGGCAAACCGCTCTGCGCCGTCCCCAACACATCCCCCGGACCCCGCATCCGAAAATCTGCCTCCGCCACCGCAAAACCATCCACCGTGCTCTCCAGCACCGCC
>JBDNCR010000115.1:0-6023 GCA_046719555.1 Verrucomicrobiia bacterium
AGAAAGTCGTGCTGTGGATTTTGATCGGGCGATGGCCACGAATGTGCGGGGGCCGTTTTTGTTGATGCGGGCGGTGATTCCGTCGATGCGGGCGGCGGGTGGGGGAAGGATTGTGAATGTGAGTGCGCCGTTGAAGCATTTTCCGACGGCGTCGGCTTACTGCGCGTCGAAGTGTGCGTTGGATTCGTTGACGAAGGCGGTGGCCCTGGAGTTGAGGGGCACGGATGTGTTGGTGAATGGGGTGGAACCGCCGCTCATGGACACGGAGATGCATGTCGGGGGGAAGGCTCCGGGGGATTGTGTGGGTCCGGTGTTGGATTTAGCGGCGTTGCCGCCGGGAGGGGCGACGGGTCGCGTGGTGAAAATTGAGTAGGCGGGACGGCGGCGGGGCGGTAGTGGTGGGGAGATGGAGGTGTCGCAAGTGGCCGAAGGCGGGCGCGATCGGGGCCGAGGGGAGAAAGGGAAATCAGGGCGGTTGCCGTGGTTTGCGCGGCCGGCTTGGTATTTGGACGCGTTGCTTTTTTGGGCGCTGTTTACGGGGGGAACGTTGTTCATGATCTGGTTGTTGACGGCGAATACGCAGTCGATTTTGCGGCAGCGGTTGGAGAGTTATGTGGGAGCGACGACGAGGATTGCGGCGGGGGCGGTGGAGGCTTCGAGGAACGGGGGCGATTGGCCGGGAGCGTTTGGGCGGGCGGAGGGCTTTTTACGGTCGATTTTGGAGGAGCACCCGGATGTGAAGGGGATCGGGTTGTTGCGGCAGGAGGGTGAGGAGGTGGAGGTGGTGGGGCAGATGGGGGCGGGGGTGCCGGTGACGTCGGATGCGGGGTTGAGGGTGTTGTTGTTGCGGGCGGCGCGGACGAGCAAGCCGGTGTTGGAGGGGTGGGGGTTTGCGGATGGGGCGCGGATGGTGCGCGAGGCAGCGGAACAGTCGGCCCGGCAGGTGGCGGGGGTGCGTTTGGGGGGAAGCGATTCGAATTATTTTTTGGTCTGTGTGTTTGATTCGGCGTTGGTGCGAGAGGAGTTTGTTTTGTTGAACGAGAGTCGGGTGCGAACGATTTTGCTGGCGGTGTTGGTGGGGACGTTGTTGGGGCTTTTGGTGCGGAGGCGGACGATTCAGCGGGAGGAGGCGGTGGATGAGAAGTTGGCGGCCTTGGATTCTTTGCGACGTCGGGACCAGATTTTGGGTAGTGTGGCGGCGGCGGCAGACCGGTTTTTGACGGCGGATGAGGTGGAGGAGCCGCAGGCGGAGTTGACGAGCCGGATTCGTGAGGTGTTGGGGGTGGATCGGGTGTGGGTGGAGAGGGTGGGGCAAAAAGGAGAAGGGATGGAGTCGGTGGTGGAGTTGGCGGAGCAATTGGATCCGGCTTGGAACCGGCGGGTGGCGTTGTCGCTGGACCGGGACACGTTAACGGGTGAAGGGCGACAGCGGTTGGAGGCGGCGGGGTGGCAGGGGTTGGCGTTGTTTCCGATTGTTTCAGGGCAGGAGGTGTTGGGACATTTGGTGGTGGGTGATGCGCGGGCGGCAATTCGGTTGGAGCCGGGGGTGGAGGATACGTTGCGGATTGTGGCGGATTTGATTGGGGCGGCGATGGTGCGGCGGAGGAATGAGAAGCATTTTCGGGAGGTTAACAAGGAGCAGGCGTTGGGGCGGATGGCGGGGGGGGTGGCGCATGAGTTTAATAATCTTTTGCATATTATCTCGGGCAATCTTCAGGGGGCGGGGCAGACGCCGGGTGATTGGCAGGAGCAGCAGCGGCGGTTGTCGCGGGTGGCGGAGGCGGCGCGGCGAGGAACGCGGATTGTGGCGCAGTTGTTGCGGGCGACGCGGCAGAGTGAGCCCGTTTTGGCGGTGGTCGATTTGAATGGGGTGGTGGAGCGGACGCTGTCGTTGATGGCTTCGACGCTGCCGCCGAATATCCGGGTTGATTTGGTGGCGGGCCGGGATTTACCGAAGACGGCGCTGGATGAGGATCAGATTTCGCAGGTGATCGTGAATTTGGTGCTCAATGCGAAGGATGCGGTGCCCGAGAATGGGTTGATTCGGGTGGAGACGGGCTATTTGCCCCGGCAGCCTGGGGAGGAGACGGCGCGGGTTTTTTGTCGGGTGGAGGATAATGGGCCGGGGTTGTCGGGGGAGGTGGCGGAGCATTTGTTTGATCCGTTTTTTACGACCAAACCTCCGGGGCAAGGGACGGGTCTGGGTTTGCCGACGTGTCGGGGGATTGTGGAGCGACATGGCGGGGTGATTGAGGCGGGGCCGTCGCCGCTGGGAGGTGCCCGATTTACTTTCCGGCTGCCGGTGCATGGGGTGGTGGAGGGGACGGCGGGGCCGGTGGTGCCGGAGAGGGAGCGGCGGAAGGAGGGGGGAGGGAAGCTGGCGTTGGTGGCGGATGATGAGCCGATGTGTTTGGATTTGGTGGAGGAGTTGTTACGGGAGGAGGGGTTTGAGGTGTGTCGGTGTCAGAATGGGGAGCAGCTTTTGGAGGAGGCAGGGAGGTTGGGGGATCATGTGGCGTTGGTGGTGACGGATTGGACGATGCCGGGACCTCCGGGGCCGGCGTTGGTGATGCGGTTGCGGGATTTGGTGCCGATGGCGCGGGTGGTGGTGGCGAGCGGTTTTTTGCTTTCGACTGATGAGGTGGAGGGGATTGATGCGGTGTTGCAGAAGCCGTTTGGGGCGGCGGATTTGGCGGTGGCGCTTGGAGAGGGAGGTGGGGGTGATCAGGCGGCGCGGAGTTCTTTGAGGCGAAGCTGACCGCAGGCGGCGTCGATGTCGTGGCCTTTTTCGAGGCGGATGGTGGCGGTGACGCCCCGGGCGCGGAGGATGGATTGGAAGCGGCGCATGACGTTGTTGGTGGGGCGTTTCCAGGGGAGGCCGTCGACGGTGTTGTAGGGGATGAGGTTGACTTTGGCGCGGAGGCGGAGGGCGTGGGAGGCGAGGATTTCGGCTTCGGTGGGGAGGTCGTTGATGCCTTCGATGAGGATGTATTCGAAGGTGATCATTTTGTTTTTTTTGGTTTGGAATTCAGCGCAGGCGTCGAGGAGTTCGTGGATGGGGTATTTGGCGTTGACGGGCATGATGCGATTGCGGATGGGGTCGGTGGCTCCATGGAGGGAGATGGCGAGGCGGAAGGGGCGGGGGTGGTCGGCGAGTTTGCGGATGACGGGGGCCAGGCCGCTGGTGGAGATGGTGATGTGGCGGGCACCGATGTTGAGGCCGTCGGGGGAGTTGATGTGGTCGAGGGCGATGAGGAGGTTTTTGTAGTTGGCGAGGGGTTCGCCCATGCCCATGAAGACGAGGTTGTCGACGCGGTGGCCGGCGGCTTGTTCGGCTTCGAGGATTTGGGCGACGATTTCGCCCGGGGTGAGGTTCCGTTTCCAGCCTTCGAGGCCGGAGGCGCAAAATTTGCAGCCATAGGCGCAACCGACTTGGGAGGAGACGCAGAGGGTGAAGCGGTCGGAGCGCTCGCCGTAGAGGGCTGGATTGGCCGGGATGAGAACCGATTCGACGAAATCGCCGGCGCCGAGTTTCCAGAGGAATTTGCGGGTGGTGTCGGCCGAGCCTTGGAGGCGGACGAGTTGGAGGGGGCGGAGGCGGTAGTGGGTTGCGAGGTGGGTGCGGAGGCTGGCGGGAAGGTTGGACATGGCGTCGAAGGAGTCGGCCCGACGGCGAAAGACCCATTCGGCGAGCTGGGTGCGGCGGTAGGCGGGGGCGGGGCCGAGGTCCCAGGCTTCTTGGGGGAAGTCGAGGAGGGCGGGGAGGAGGGGGGATGGGCCGGTTAGGGAAGGTTCCACGGGGTGCGGGCGCGGTCGTAGGCTTCGCGGGGGAGGAGGATGTAGATGGGATGGGCAGCGGGATCGATCCAGCGGATGAGGTCGCGGAGGTGATTTTCGGCCATGACGGTGCAGCCGAAGGAGGGACGGGCTCCGTCCTCGCGCCAGATGTGGAAGAAGATGGAGCTGCCGAGGCCGGGGCGGGTTTGTTGACCGGAGTTGTGGTGGATGAAGAGTTTGAGTTTGTGGGCGTGGTCGTTTTGGCGCATTTGCTGGTCGCGTTCCCATTGGGTTTGGGGAGGGCGGTTGATGCGGAGGTGGCGGTTGTAGTGGGGGGAGGTGGGATCTTCGACCCAGAGGTCGAGTTCGGTTACTTGGTGGTAGGGGAGGGTGCGGCGACGGTCGATGTCGGGCTCGTAACCGTAGGCTCCTCCGAGGGCAAAGGCTCCGGCGGGGGCCCGGCCGTCGCCTTCGACTTTGAGGCCGGTGGCCGGGGTGCTGTGGAGGCCGATTCCCCAGGCAAGGCCGGAGCGGCCGAGGCGGCCGGGGATGGGTTGGCCGAGGGGGCGCCATTGGTTGGTGCGGCGCTCGAAGCGTTGGAGGGTGACTTCGGAGGAGTCCCAGTCTGGGGCGATGCCGAGGATGAGTTGCCGGGCTTGGTCCGGCATGGTGAATTGGGGCAGGGGGGTGTTCAGGGCAGGGGAGGCGAGGAGGGAGGGCGTGGCGAGGGCGAGGATGAGGAGGGCGAGCAGTGGCATGGATTGGAAGGTAGCCTGAAGGAAGGCCTTCGTCACGGGTCAAGAGAACCGGACGTCTTTACCAGGGTCCATTTCGAAGGTGAGGGTGGTGAAGTCGGCGACGTTGGGTTTGAAGACTTTGGCGAGGAAGATGGTGAAGATGGGGTTTTCGTAGGCGACCCGTTTTTTGGCGAGGTTTTCGAATTCGAGGGCGATGAAGAAGGGGTAGGGATTGGCGGCTGGGTCGATCCGTTTCCCGCAGGAGAGGCTAAGGATTTCAGGGACCTTAAGGAGTCGCATCCGGGTTTCGACCATGAGGGTTTCGACCAGATCGGGCGGGGCGTGGTTGGGGAGTTTAGCAAGGATGACTTCGTGAATCATGGCAAGGGGAAGGCGTCATGACAGAGGGAGGGAGTGCTGATGTCAAGCGTGTCACATTTTGGGGAGGCGAGCCGATTTTTCGTGGACAATCGCCGATGGGTTTCTACGTTTTTTTCCATGTTCAATGATGTTTTGAAGAAATCGGGGAGTTCGTCGCGGCAGGAAGCGAAAGGGGAGGCGGAGGTGGTGGCGGAGGTGGAGCCGGTGCGGGCTTCGGGGGTGGGGAGCCGTCCGAGTCGGGCAGTGATTTCGGAGGATGTGGAGTTTCGTGGGAATTTGTTTTCGGCGTCGCCTCTGGAGATTCATGGGAAGTTTCAGGGAGAGATTGAGGCGGAGGGGCCGTTGGTGATTGGCCAGGGGGCGAAGGTGAAGGCGAATATCAAGGGGGTGACGGTGGAGATTCATGGGACGGTGGAGGGGAATATCACGGCGTCGGAGCGGGTGGAGTTGAAGGCGAATGCGTATTTGAAGGGGGATGTGCGGTCGCCGAAGTTTGCCTGTGCGGATTCGGCGACGTTGAGTGGTTCGTTGGATACTTCGGGAGGGAAGCCGGCGTCGGATATGAACGCGATTTTTACGAAGTTGCAGGGTGCATCGAAGTAGCGGTGCGAGGCCGATGCGGGTTGACCGCCAGATGAAGTTGGGAGTGGCCGTCTTTGGGACGGCCATTTTCGTGTTGGGGGAGGTGGCGTTGTTGTTTCCGCCGTCCCACGAGATTTTCCCGTTTTATTCGTGGTCGATGTTTGCGTTGGTTCCCGGGGAGAAGGATCAGTTTTATGTGCTGGTGGAGACGCCGGAGGGTGAGGTGGAGTTTACCCGAGGTGGACCGGGGATTCGAGGGGCTCAGTCGGTGGTGGCATACAATGTGATGCAGCGGCTGGGCCGGGCGTTGAAGGCGGGGAATCAAGAGGAGACGGAACGGTGGCGGCGACAGTTTGAGGAGAATTTTCTGGTGGAGGGAACGCGATATCGGGTGGTGCATCGACGGGTCGATCCGTTGATTCGATGGCAGGAGGAGAGGTTGGGGTCGGGGGTGCCGGCGGGGCTGGAGTTGTTGTGGGAAGGAGCGGCGAAGGAATGAAGGGGTGGGAGGCGCGGTTACGGTGGTTGCGGCGTGGATGGGCGAGG